>JBKPCS010000036.1:0-41113 GCA_046727495.1 bacterium
CCCCACCACGATGTGTATCGGCAACAGTGCAACCATCACTACCCCTATCCACGCATGCCAATGGCTGATGAAACGGCGGAAACCATCGTCGCCCGCATAATAGAGCCCGTAGCCGGATAGAATCAGTAAAAGATAAACCGACAAAAGCGTTGCTCCCGAAAGGCGATTCTTTCTTGCTTTCCAACCCTTACGGATGTGCGTCACGAGATAGCCGAGCAGCACCAAAGCCATCATTGCCGCAGCTCCATGGATCTTCGATAACAACGCAGGAAAGTCGCCGGCGTTATCGGTCGTTGCCTCAACGATCATCCAGACAATCCCGCTCAGAGACAGGATCCCGAGTACGATGTAAGCCAGGGTGCGGGGAAAGGCTCTAAGCTGCATCGTCGATCTTCGCATGCCAATTCGGAGTACAGAAAATCGCTCCTTGGCCGTCAACCATTAACGCGGCCGCATCAAATCTCTGAAGGACCGCCAAACAGCCAGTCGGATTGATCATCACCACTTTGGTCAGCGCATCGGCAAAGACAGCGCTTGGCGCAATCACAGTCACGGAAAGGGCAGGCGCTGCCAGGGCCCGTGTCCGTGGGTCGACAAACGGTCCGGTCGAAGCCGTCGCGCTGATTCGATCTGCAAAATAGTGCGCGGATGTGGAGATCGCCTGGTTTCGAAGCGCCAACGCTGCCAGCATTTTACCAGGTGCGCTTGGATCCCTGATTTCGACCGTGAATTGGCGTGGGCCGAACGCCTGCAAGTCGCCTCCCGCGTTGACTAATCCCGACTCGATTCCAAACGCCTGCAAAGTCGCGACCGCTTCGTCGACTGCGAATCCTTTGGCGATCCCGCCAAGATCAATGCGAAGATTTGGGCGTAGAAATCGAACGGAGCGATCTGCGGATAGTTCGATGCTCGACCCCGGCAGAGCGTTGGATTCAGATCGCGCGGACCCATCCGCCGAAGCCTCCTCTTTCGCTAAAGCGATGGCGGACAAGTCGGCGAAGGAGGAAGCGCGAACCCGATCCACGATGGGTAAAAATCCCGCATCCTCCAACTGGCGCGCTATGCCAACATCAAAGACTCCGGCCGACACCTCATGCAGTTCCTGCGCGATCTCCAGAACACGAAACGTCTTTTCGTCGACTTGGACCGCCCGCTGATCCGCCTCTCGGTTAAGCCGCGAAACAATACTCTGCGGATTGTGAAAGCTCATCCGCTGTTGAATCAGAGCGCTCGCATCGAATGCTCGATCGATAGCGAGATGCCCCAATATCTCTGACTCAGTATCCACAACGATCTCAACGATCGTCCCCAACAACGGTCGAGCGCGATGAAGAGTGTAGGGCGACATGCCCCTGCCGCCGACACCCCTGACGTGCGATTTAGATTCTGCCAACTGGTCTGTAACCATAATGTTAGATCCTAGATATCGGCGGCAGGGCCTGCCGCCCTACAGGTAACGCTCATCTCAACGCTACCTCATACGTCGCCAGCAAACGTCGGACCCCTTCGGTGATGTGCCGGCTGGAAAGCGTTGCGCCACTGATGTTGCGTATGTCTTGATCGAGCTGCAGCGGTGCTTGAGCTGTTTTACCGACAAACTGCTGGCGCCAAGCTGCGTCCCGTACCTGGTATCCATATGTTTCGCGGTAGTCCAGGATCTCGATCTGCTTGACTGAACCATCGCTGTTCAAACCAACCGCGTAAGTGATGTATTCGTGTTTGCCGATTACCTCGTCTACCAGAAACCAACCTCCGCCACTGACCTTCCAAGCCCTGAACTCTTTAGTTCGGACTCGAACACCCGAGCGGGATTCGATCGTTCTTAGTTGATCTGCGCTAAGCGTGATGTTGGTTGGCGAGAACGACCGTTGGGGAAAGATTGCCTGCTGCGCTTGTTCGAGAGTGAGATAAGTGTTGGCAACACCTGCAACAGCTGTGCCAACCAGTGCGGCAGAGCCCGTAAGAAACGGAATCCAATCATTCATAAATCGCTAAAAGTTAAAGCCGACTTTTAAACGGATCCGATGCGCAGTCTCTTCAGCGTAGGTCTTGCCGTCATCCGGTTCATCCATTCCAGTTCCATAAATCTGATAGTTGTAACTAAGCGTTACCCACCATCGCTGGGTCCCGTAGTGCAGACTAGGGCCAGCGTAAATAACGGTGTGTTCATGGTTCCCAAGGTCGAATCGCGGAAACTCCGAGCGCACACTGGCTTCTGCTCCGAAATACCAGTTAGGCGCAAATCGATATGAAGCGCCCACCCCCCAGTCCAGGCCAGTTCGTAGGCGTATTGTTCGGCCGGCTTCTTGCCCCATGCCAGTTCGGTTCCTCCGTTCACTGCTGTGATCAACGTGTCGTCGAAGAAATTCTTTTGCAGGATAAACTGGGGCGCGACGTAGATCTCGTGCTGTTTCAGGCCATCTACTTCATCGTTCGCAAGGTAACCTGTTTCTAACCGAAGCGAGAAACCGATTGGGTTTTTGAAGGGACTTAGGACACTATATTTTCCGGCTAATGTGACGCCCCCGAACCGGTAGGTATCCTTGTCATCAAGTGAATCGCGGTCCCTGTTGACGCCTTTGTTGTAGAAGTAATGGTTTTCCACCGAGAGACTGGCCTGAAATTGATCTGTGAAGCCGTATTCGATTTCTGTTTCGGCGTCCCAGCCAAGATAGGTGCCTTCAGCCTTTCCGGTTCGCAACGTCAGAAACTGGTAGACCTCAGCGTGCCCACGAGGGAGTGTTTCGGCTCCTAACACCCAGCCAAATAGCTGTTCATCGGCTTGTGTACCCAGCGGGATGAAGCCTAGTCCGAGTAAAACGGAAAAGCTCAGAAAACGCTTCAAAGAATCAATGTTCATTGTGTATTTACGTAGATCGAAACGTGCGCTGATGCTGTCGGCAGCTTGCCATTTGTTAGCGCTGAATTGCCAAGGGGAGATCCAGCGATACAGCAGACGTCGACCTAGCAGGTCAATCCGCCAATGGCGCGATCAATCTGGAAGATTGGGCCCAAGTCTCCGGTCCGGCCAAGTCCGAATGGGTTGCGCTTCCCGCCGACATTGAGGGGTGCTTACTCGCAGCGCAAACCTCCCGATAATCGAGTGAATCTGCCTCTCGAAACCCCTTGCGTTTCGGGGCCTTCCTAGCTAAGGGCAATTCAATGGAAAAACATCGCGTCGGTATTGTCGGGTTGGGGTGGCCAGGTGAGCGCCATGCAGAAGCCATCGAGGCGTGCGGCCTGGGCCAGCTCTACGCGATTTGTGATTTGAATGAAGAACGTCGCAAAAATTTTGCGGCGATGTTTCCGTCCGAAAAAGTGTTCGGTCAGTATGACGAAATGCTTGCGGATACGCGCTTGGAAGCGGTTGTGGTCAGTCTTCCAAATTCCCTGCATTTTCCGGCAACACTTCAAGCTTTGAAGGCAGGTAAACATGTGTTGTGCGAAAAACCGCCGACGTTGAATGCCGCTCAGATGCGGCAGATCCAGGCTGAGGCGCAAAAGAATGGGTTGATCTATTGTTTCGGCCGGCAAATGCGGTTTTCCGGGGCAATGCAGGCTGCTCGATCCGCAGTAGCAGCACGACGGCTCGGCGAGATCTATTACGCTCAAACGAAGTGGGTCAGATCTCGCGGAACACCTGGCGGAATTGATGGTTGGTTTACCGATCGGTCACGGGCCGGTGGAGGCGCTCTCATCGATATCGGAATCCATGCTATCGATTCTGCCTGGTATTTGATGGGTTGCCCCAAACCAAGAACCGTCTCGGCTCAGACGTATCAAAAATTTCCGCAACTCGTCAAAACTCCGGTCTTCGATGTTGAAGACAGCGCTTACGGGATGATTCGTTTTGAAACCGGCGCCTCCTTGCTGTTCGAAGTGGCGTGGGCAGCGAACCTCACTGACGATGTCCCACGAGGCAGAGGAAAACGGGGGTTCCGCGAAGTATTCGGCACGACTGTTTACGGACCAAAAGCATCACTTCGTGTAGTCGACATTTCCCAATCCGATCCAACCGAAAATATTCCAGCACTTACGTTGTTTGAGGACCAGAATGGAGAACCAACCAAGCAGGAGCTACCGTTCGAGTCCACCGACTTTCAGCACGACTTCATGCAGCAAATGAAGAATTTCCTGAGAGCGATCCAAGGTGATGAGGCGCCGATCAACAGCTCTATCCAAGCAGTACAGCTGATGGAGATTCTCGACGCAGTATACCAATCGAGCCTGACCGGCCGGGAAGTTAGTTTGGTCTGAGCGCGTGTTGCGCGCTCAGGTTTTCCGCCTTGGGTCAACCGTCTTCCGTCCACCGTTGTAGGCGCGATTTTCCGAGCGGTGAACGCGCGGTAGATGGACGACGATTGTGCTACGAAGAACGGAAACCAACCGAAGACGGTCGACGGAAGACGGTGGATGGTCGACGGTCGACGCCGACCGCGGGTCGGCGCCAGTTGGACGGAAACAGGAACACGAGCTATGCTTTTTTTGTGAAACGGTTGCTTGCGGTTGGTGGTGGTAGCCTTCTCTTGGCCTCCCAGGTATTGGCTGGGTTGATTCCTTATGTAGCCAATGATCGCGATTTCGTTCGATCCGGTCCCAAGTCCGGATTTTACGCGATCTCTTCCGATTCGAGCAGATGGTGGAACTGGGGACTTGTACGTGCCCCCGTCGACGAACCAACGCCCTTTAATCATGGATATGGCACCGATGCGATCGCGATTCCCTTTGATCGGAACGAGCGCGTCGGGTATGCGCCAGTTTATATCTACACCATTCGCCCAGAATCGTTTCAGGAACGGCTTTTAGCTGCCATCGTACCAGGCGTTACCACTGCGAATGACGTGGCCAGATTGTTCGGTCGACCCGCCATCAAAGCTCAAGTGCGCGGGACGAGCGTCTGGTATTACGAGATCCAGGTTTACAACCCGTTTCAGGAATACCCCGGCGGAGACACTCGGAGTAGATGATCCGGCAGAGGCGGGAGTATTGGGTCGGCGCAATCCTTTTTCTAGTCGTCCTGGTGCTGCGGATTCTCTACGCAGCCCATTATAGGATCGACTCGGACGAGCATCAGCATCTCCACGTCGTTTGGGGTTGGACGAAAGGGATGATCCCGTACCGTGATTATTTCGATAATCATGCTCCGTTGTTTCAGGCGCTCGTGTCCCCTTTCTTTGGTTTGCTGGGTGAACGACCCGATATCATCGTCCCCATGCGCCTCCTGATGATCCTTCCGTTCGGATTGTCGGTTTTCTTGATCGGCAAGATCGGCGCAATGGCTTTTTCGACGCGGACCGGCCTCTGGGCCGCAGTGTTTTCAGCTGCCTGTTTCAGGTTCTTCTTCGTCTCAACCGAGTTCCGTCCAGACGATCTCTGGGCGCTTCTTTGGTTCGCAACGATTCTTGTCGCGATCTCGGGCGACGTACCCTATCGGCGATGCCTGGTCGTCGGACTGCTCGTCGGGGTGGCTTTTTGCGTTTCGATGAAAACGGTTCTGATGATGTTCGCGTTGGTCGCCGCGAGCGTCATCGTCATTATCCTGCGTTCGATTGATGATCGAGCGATCCCTTGGCAGCGAATCGCTCGCTGTGTCGTTTTGCTAATCGGTGGGTTGGTGGTTTATCCAGCCTTAACGATACTGTTCTTCCGATGGCATGGAGCTCTGGGGCCATTCTACGACTGCGTGATCCTTCACAATCTCGTACCTGACCCTAAGGCGCATCCAATTCATTTACGCCTACTGAAGTGCTTAGCCTTTCTCGTCGTGCCGGTCGTGGCTTCCATCGTTGTGTATCGCCGCTCAAATCGTGACCAAAGTTTGATTCGCACCGTTTGGCTCTTTCTTGTAGCGGTTCTCTACTACATTACGCTCAAGACCCTGTGGCCGTTTGCCACTCCGGAGGATTATCTACCTAGCGATCCGCTCTTCATGATTTTTCTGGCGGCTGCCGTGTTGACAGTGGGCCGCTTCCTTCGCGAACGCTTGCGAATTCCTGAAATCGTTCTGCCGCTGGTCGTCGCCTGCGCCGGGATTGCATGGATTGTTGGAAGCCGGTCGCCGTTCAGCGATGCCACGGTCGATAAGATCGGCCAGGTGAAGACGGCGCTGCTGCTGACGCAGCCAGATGAATACGTGATGGACAGCAAGGGGGAAACAATTTTTCGAAAACGCCCGTTTTATTACGTCCTGGAGGGGATGACTGGTCTCCGGATGAAAGCAGACCTGATCAAAGACACGATTCCGGAACGGTTAGTCGCAACGGAGACACCGCTGGCGACCGTTCACCGGATGCCAGTTCGCGCCGCAGATTTTATCCGGCAAAACTATTTGCCCATCGCTTTTCGCCTTTCTGTTCTTGGTCAGCTGCTCCAGATGACCGACGAAGATGCGACCTGCGAGATAAGGGTTCCGGCCAGCTACACGATCGTGTCGGAACGCGGACCATTTAACGGAACAGTGAATGGTATACCTTTCCCAGGTTCAATGCGTTTGGAGCCCGGAGTCTACCGAATTCACCGCGACGGTGGCTCGGGTGCGCTGGCAATCGTTTGGTCGCGCGCAATCGAAAAAGGATTCAGCCCTTTCGCGCCGCTCAAAAAAGATATTCCTACGGCGCAGGATTAAATGCGGGTTACCGAGGCTCCCGTTTGCGCGCTCCCCATTTTTCGCGCATCTTCGCGACTTGGCTTGAAAGCTGCCGCACCATGAACGCATCTGACATCAGGCAATCGTTTCTAGATTTCTTTCGCGAGAAACAGCACACCATCGTGCCTTCAGCGAGTCTGATGCCGACTGCTCCAAACCTGCTCTTCACCAACGCGGGAATGAATCAGTTTGTTCCCTATTTTCTCGGTCAGGAGAAAGCTCCATTCACTCCACCTCGAGCGGCAGATACTCAGAAATGTATTCGGGCCGGTGGAAAGCATAACGATCTCGATGACGTCGGTTTCGATACCTATCATCACACCTTGTTCGAGATGTTCGGGAACTGGAGCTTCGGCGATTATTTCAAGAAAGAAGCAATTGCCTGGGCATGGGAACTCTTAGTTGAACGCTGGGAATTTCCTCCGGAACGACTCTATGCAACGGTCTATCAGCCTGGGGAAGGCGATCCGTCGAGCTTTGACCAAGAAGCTTTCGATCATTGGGCTTTGCAGTTTCAGAGGGCCGGGCTGGATCCTAAGAAACACATCGTCAGCGGAAATCGGAAAGATAATTTTTGGATGATGGGAGACACTGGGCCCTGCGGACCCTGCTCAGAAGTGCATGTTGATCTAACGCCCGAAGGTGACTCAGAAGGCAAGCTGGTCAATCAAGGGAGCCCGCTTTGCATAGAGATTTGGAACCTGGTGTTCATCCAGTTCAATGCCAACGCTGATGGCACCTTTTCCCCGTTGCCGGCGAAACACGTCGACACTGGAATGGGATTTGAACGGGTCGCCGGTATCATGGCTTGCACTGAAGGGTTCAAAGATTTCTCCGGGCCGATCTCTAACTATGACAGCGAGGTTTTTCTTCCGATCTTCCGCAAGATCACGGAACTGAGTGGCAAACAGTATCAAGGTACGTTGCCAGGTTCGCGCGCGCATTTGTCAGAACAGGAAAAGGTCGACGTAGCTTTCCGAGTTGTCGCGGATCATCTGCGCGCGCTTACGTTTGGCATCGCGGATGGAATCATTCCAGGCAATACCGATCGCAATTATGTCCTGAGGAGAATTCTGCGCCGGGCCGTGATGTTTGGACGTTATCTTGGATTCGGTTCAGAGGGCTTCTTAAGCAAACTGATCCCGATCGTGGTCGAGAATTTCGGAAACGTCTTTCCGGAACTTCGGCAGCAGGAATCAAAGGCGATTCAAGTACTGGAGAGCGAGGAGGCTCTGTTCAATCGCACGCTCGATCGCGGTTTGCGGTTGTTCGAGGAGGCGCTACCAAAGCAACAGAAAGGCGAGTTTTCCGCCGAGACCGCGTTTAAGTTGTACGACACCTACGGATTTCCGGTCGATCTGACGGAGGTACTTGTCCGCGAACGCGGGATGACGCTCGACCTGGCAGCCGTCCAGCAATATCTCGAGGCCCAACGCGAACGCTCGCGAGCGGCGCGCGAAACAGAGGTCATTAGCGCCGTAGAAGAGACGGTCCCAACCGAGTTCGTCGGTTTCTACCACGACGAAACGAAAGGAAAATTGGTCAGTCTTGTGGAAGATCAACAGCAAGTCCTGGCTGCCGTTGATCGATCACCTTTTTATGCCGAAATGGGTGGTCAGGTCGGCGATACAGGTGAGATCGTATTACCCGATGGTCAATCTGTTCCTGTGTCGGGAATCGTGCGCCAGGGAAGGACTTTTTACCTCAAGCTCGATCGAAACGTTGATGCTGTGCCGCCGGTCGAAGTCGTTTTGAAAGTGAACCAGGCAAGACGGCGGATGATCGAGGCTAACCATACGGCAACCCATCTCCTTCATTGGGCTCTTCACGAGGTTGTTGGGGACGAAGTGCGGCAGAAAGGTTCTCATGTCGGGCCTGACCATTTGCGATTCGATTTTAACAGCCACCCGTTGACTCAGGATCAAGTCCGGCAAATTCAAGAACTGGTCAATCGACGCGTCATCTCCAATGATCTGGTAAGCTGGATCGAGGTTCCTTTCGATGAAGTACGGTCGCGCCCGGAGATTATGCAATTCTTCGGCGAAAAATATGGCAACGAGGTCCGGGTAGTACAAATCGGAGGCAATCCAGGACGGTTGGATGGCTATTCGATGGAGCTCTGCGGAGGCACGCATGTGTTGCGGACCGGACAAATTGGTATGTTCAGAATTAACAGCGAAGGTGCCATCGCAGCTGGTGTCCGGCGTATCGAGGCGCTCACCGGGATGACAGCTTTTCAGCAGATCGAAAATCAGCTCGACCAGAAGAACTCGCAGGTTGAGCTCTTAAGCAAAGAATTGGCCGACCTTCGGAAATCGATCGAAAAGCAGAAGGCGCAAACGATTCAACGCGAAGCGGAACAATTCGCGAGCAGACTATCTTTGTCCGATAAAATCATCGTCCAGACTTTGGACGGAGCGAACGGCGACTATCTACAGGCAATTGCGAATGCGCTGAAAACGAAGCGATTTAATGGTGTGGCGATTTTCTTTGGAAAGACATCCGACCATGTCCATGTGCTTGCGTATGTGGATTCCTCATTGACCAAACAGATACAGGCTGGTCGGGTAGTGCAGGAACTCACCCAAATTCTCGGTGGGAAAGGCGGCGGACGACCCGATCTAGCGCGCGGAGTTGGCAAGGATGTGGACAAACTGGACGATGCGGTTTTGCGAGCGAAGGAAATCGTAGCGAATATTCAGGGATAATCGGATTCGGAGCGGCGAGGCCGCGTCCTGAAAATAGCCGACACGTCAATCAATGTCGTGGCGTACCGGCCCGGGAAATTTCGAAAAGGAACCATGTCCGTCGCTCCGCCTCGTCGATCCAATTTTCAATCAAACTGGCTGTAGCGACGTCGTGATGCTCGTCACAAACGTCATGCGCTTCTCGCAATCGGGTAGCGAGGGATTTGTTATCTTCGCGCAGCTCAGCAATCATATCCAACGGCTCGACGTAAGCGGCGTCGTTGTCCAATACTCGCGTCATCTTGGCGATTTGCCCCACGGATCGCAGTGTCATTCCGCCCGTCTTGCGAACCCGTTCGGCGATGTCATCGGTCATCGCAAAGAGCTGCTCACCTTGTTCATCCAGCAACAGGTGGTAGTCACGGAAGTGGGGACCACTCATGTGCCAGTGGAAGTTTTTTGTCTTGATATAGAGCGCAAAAACATCGGCGAGGATCGCGTTCATCGCTCCCTCTATGTCCTTTGTAGCGGCAGGCGACAAATCAGTGGGAGTGGCCAGGGGGGCTTCAACCTTTCGGAGCAAGGCACGAGACATTTTCGCTTTCATAGGCCCATGAATAACCCGGGCCTGCTTCAGGGGCGAGAACGAATCTTTGGCGAACCCTACTTGGTCTGACTCAGCGCAATGGCGGCCTTCTCTCCGGCCTTTAGCAAGTAATCGGACAGCTTTCTGTCCGACACGGCGCGGGCCAGCTGGAGAGTACCGACTAACGTCGCACAGATTGCTCGAGCAACGTCAGGGTCAGGTTTCGGGAGCCGCGACTCGATCAACGCGATCAACCGGCTAACGTTGTTGGTAAACACTGCCCGCGTCGTTTTCGAATGCCGGGGGAGCTCGCCGGCCAGAGCCGCGATAGAGCAGCCGGTCTCTGGATGGTCCCGGTGCGCTGTTCGGAGATAGGAGCGAATGAATTGTGCGATTCCACCGATTTCGAAGTCGCGCAGGCTCTGATCTAAGCTCCCTTCTGCAGCGCTGATCAGCGCCTCCTCGATCAGATCTTCTTTAGAAGAGAAATGGTTATAGAACCCGCCATGAGTCAGGCCGGCATCGGCCATTAAACTAGCAACCCCGACCGCGTCCAGACCTTCTTTTCGAAACCGGTTAGAAGCGATTTCGACAATCCGCTGGCGGGTAACTTCCTTGTGCTGCTTTGGGTACCGCATAAAAAAAAAATCGTAAAACTTTCTATTGAATTATGGCCATCATGCTATAGGATTCCGCTATGGATTACGAACATCATACTATAACATCGGCTGCTTCCGCCGCAACTTCGTCTAACCAACTGTTCGCTGACAAAGTCGTATTAATCACCGGTGGGACCGCCGGGATCGGACGCGCCACCGCCGTCGCTTTTGCCCGGCACGGCGCTCATGTGGTAGTGTCCGGACGCCGAAAAGCCGAGGGCGAAGAGTCAGTCGCTATGGTCGAAAAAGTCGGTGGGAAAGGTTTGTTCGTCCCGGCCGATGTAAGCCGCGAGGAAGACGTTGTCGCACTTGTCGATCGGACTGTCGACCATTTCGGGCGTCTCGACATTGCCTTTAACAATGCGGGCGTCCTCGCCCGCGGCCCAATAACTGAGATTACCGCAGAAAACTATGAGTACATCTTCGGGATCAATGTCCGCGGCGTGGCTTTTAGTATGAAGCATCAGATTGCCGCGATGCTCAAGACAGGTGGGGGCAGCATCGTCAACAACGCTTCTGTACTCGGCATAAGTCCGTATCCGGACCTTTCGCTTTACAACGCGAGCAAATTCGCAGTTATCGGGCTCACCAAAACAGCCGCACTCGAATACGCCACACGCGGAATCCGGGTGAACGCGGTATGCCCAGCGATCATCGAGACAGACATGACCGCGACCGCGCGCGGCGATGAACAGACGCGCAATGGGCTGCTCCTCTTACATCCGATTCGTCGATTCGGCAGCCCTGAGGAGGTCGGAGACACTGTGCTCTGGCTATGCTCGCCCGGCGCCAGCTACATCACAGGGGTCGCGTTGCCTGTTGACGGCGGATTCACGATTTAGCTTTGCCTTTCGATTCGTTGAATTGCCATCAGGGTTGGCCGGTCGCTCTCAGGCGATTCTTGCAATTCCTGTGGACCGGACAAAACGTACCGGATGACGACTAACCGGCAAAATCCCTATCTCCAGGTTGAGCTCGAAGATAAAGCCGTCGTTCTCAAACCAGGGGAAGGGGAGATGCTGGCCACTAGAGGATCAAGGATTACTTTAAAAGTAACCAGCGAGATTTCTAACGACCAGCTTGGCATCTACGAAATCGAGCTTGAGCCGCACACCGTTGGCGCCCAGCTGCACTTTCATCGGTTCATGGACGAGACGTTCCTTGTTAATAAAGGAACGTTGACGGTCAAGCATGGATCAAGCGAAGTCGAAACTGAACCGGGTTCGATTATCTACATCCCGCGTTTCACACCGCACGGCTTTGCTAACAATACCGACCAGCCGGTGGTCACTACGTTAATATTTAATCCTGGTCAAAAACGAGAGGGATTTATTCGCGGACTGATTGGGATTCTCGAGAAGGATCCAATCGACCCGGAAGATTATCTTACGCTGTACCACAAGTACGACAGCCATCCGGTGGATCCAGGTAACTTTCTTCCCAGATAAAGATAGCGGGGGCGTCGCTAGAGAATCCGTGAGAGGGTATGTGCCCATGAACGGACTTCCGGCAAATACTGGTGACGGCCTTCCGTCGTCTCGTTCCCTCCCGTGCTGGGAATGGTCACCTGGCGAAGTTAGACGAGTCGGTTATCGCGTCGCCGATATGATTGCCGAGCACCTGACGATCCTGCGCTCAAAGCCTGTGTTTCAGCCGTTTCCGCCCGAGCTGGCTGAAAGGTATCTGAATTCCGAGCCACCGGGACCAGGACAGGAGGTGGACGAAATACTGGCGACGTTCGCTCGGGAGATTGAGCCTTACCCGTTCGGAAATGGACATCCCTGTTTTTGGGGTTGGGTGAATCCTCCTCCAACAATTTTGGGGATCTTTGCGGAGGCGTTGGCTGCCTCGATGAACCCGAGCTGTGCTGGAGGGAATCACGCCGCGATTTACGTAGAACGCGAGGTGATTAGCTGGTTCAGGCAGATCATCGGATTTCCACCGGAAGCAATGGGGCTGCTGGTGAGCGGCGGATCGATCGCAGCACTTACCGGACTGGCTGTTGCGCGGCATGTGCACTGCGGTTACCACGTTCGAACGAAAGGAGTCCAAGGTTCCTCCGCGCGGTTGAGATTCTATCGCACTGCTGAAGGACATGGCTGCCACCAGAAAGCAATCGAACTTCTGGGAATTGGTAGCGAGAACCTTTGCATCGTCGAACACGATCGCTCGCTTCGAATGATTCCAGCCGCCCTCGACGCCGCAATTCGTGAGGATCTCGGGAGCGGATTTAGACCGGTCGCTGTAATAGCCAGTGCGGGCACAGTAAACACCGGCGTTATTGATCCGCTGGACGAGATTGCCGAAGTCTGCGCCGAGCATCGCGTTTGGCTTCACGTTGACGGAGCCTACGGAGCGCCGGCAATCTTGACTGCACAGTATACGAAAGAACTGTCGGCTCTTGCCCGAGCCGACAGCCTGGCACTTGATCCGCATAAATGGCTCTATGTCCCGGTTGAAGCTGGACTTGTGCTAGTGCGCAACGCTCAGCATATGCGAGCAACGTTCAGTCTGGTGCCACCCTATCTCCAGACAGACGGCAAGGTTGAAGGTGTCGGTGGTTTGCCGTGGTTCAGCGAATATGGCTACCAACAGACCCGAGGGTTTCGCGCGCTAAAGGTCTGGATGGCGCTGCGATATCACGGTCTCGATGGATACAAGAATCTCATCGAGCACGACATCATGCTGGCCACGCGCCTCGTTGAATCTCTTCGCGCCGCAGGCGACTTTGAGGTTTTCGAACCGCAGAGCTTGAGCATTGTTTGTTTCCGCTATACTCCGCTCAATTTAAGAGGTGATCGGGCAGCAATGAACGCGGCGAATCGCGCTATTCTGGAAAAGGTTCAGCTGGCCGGTCGCATTTTCCTTTCGAGCACAATCATCGAAGGAGAGTTCTGGCTGCGGGCCTGCATTGTGAATCCGGGCTCGACGGTTCAGGATGTTGACACCATTCTTGGTGTGATCCGCGACGCCGCGGCCTGATCAAGGATTATCGAAACTACTTCCTCCTCGCCAACGCTCCATCGACTGGCTACAGCCTGGTCGGCTAAATGACATGAACGAGTACGTTCTCTATACGTTTGCTCAAGTGGCAACGACGCTGGCCGGGTTCTCGGGTCTTGTCGTGGTCTTTCGTGTACGCGGAACACAGGCATGGTCTGCCACCGAACTGCGCACTTTCTAGTTTCTTCTGGGCGATACGTTTCTCGTGCTCTTTTTCTCGCTGCTTCCGGTGCCGCTCTCCCTTGCGAACTGGTCCCAGGACGCTCTTTTGGGGACTCTGTAACGCGCTGCTAGGCACCTGGTCTATCGTAGCTGACGTGTTGGCATTCCTAGGTGCGCACAGAGATCGCGCATCGCGTCAAACGACCAATGTCCGAATCATTACTCCGTTGCTCTATACCATCAGCGTGGTTGCTGCAGTGATGGGCATCGCGCTCTGGTTAAGCGCGTTTGATTTTGTTGTGCGGCGCGGACAGGCAGTGTTCGTGCTCGGCTTACTGATGCTGCTGGTGTTTGCCGCCTTAGAGTTTCTGTTTTTTATCGGATTGATGTCGCAGTAAGGCCGGGACCAACGACGCGTGGGAAGGGTTCGCCACGGCTTTGGTTGAGGACGCTAAGCGGCCAAGAGAAATTGGTTGAACAGTTCAGAGATTGCATTTAGTTACGCATCTCACTTCCTGGCGCGGTTAGCTCAGTGGTAGAGCACTACCTTGACACGGTAGGGGTCACTGGTTCGAACCCAGTATCGCGCACCATCGTAAGCCTACGCCCTCATCCTTCTCGACCTAAAGTTACCCAAAGTAAATGGCTTCCAGGTGCTTGAGCAGGTGCGTTTGGATGACAACCTAAAGTGGCAATTGACGTCTTACTTCTACGACTCAGCTCGGTCCTGCTCCCTCCAAATTGCGGCAAAGCCGAGGCCTACGATGAATCCGATTGAGACTTCGATGAAACGGTGCAACGCGGCTAACCAGGGCGCGAGGTCGTGCGGAATAAGAACGACGATCGCGAGCGTGACGCCGGGTAACTATAGGCCGGCCTCTCAACCCGGAAGGGGAACGACATTAAGCCCAGGAAAAGATTGCGAGTGCAAATGCAATCGGGTTGTCGCGGAAGAAAGTAGCTTCCACCGCGCCGACGAACGCACCGAGCGCGCTGGCGACAATCCTGCGAAAATCGCTTTAAATCCGCGATTTTGCCAAGGCGCGTCAAATTTCTTCATGGATGCCGTCCGCGTGTCCACTAGGCAAAATATGCGTCCAGAATCGGAATGCTCGTCCGTCGTACTATTGAAGAACGAAAGGCAAGAATATGAGCACAAAAACACTGATTTCAGACATGAAAAAGCCGAAGGTGGTCTCGCCGAAGGAGTGGGAGGCGGCGCGCCAAGAGCTCCTCGTGAAGGAGAAGCAGTTGACCCGTGCCCGGGACGCGTTGGCTGCCGAGCGCCGGCGGATGCCTTGGCTGGCCGTGGAAAAGAAGTATGAGTTCGACGGGCCCAAGGGCAAAGCGGGCTTGCTCGACTTGTTCGAGGGCC
This sequence comes from bacterium, assembly GCA_046727495.1. Taxonomy (GTDB): domain Bacteria; phylum Verrucomicrobiota; class Verrucomicrobiia; order Chthoniobacterales; family JAFAMB01; genus JBKPBY01. The sequence goes on from JBKPCS010000036.1 coordinate 15,119, forward strand.
GCCGTCAATTGATTGTCTACCGCGCCTTCTTCGAACCTGGCGTACACGGCTGGCCCGAGCATGCCTGCATCGGCTGCTCCATGTTGGCCGATCAGGTCGCTCACCCCGCCCATCTCAACGCCCGCGACACAACTCTGGTGTTCGCGTCGCGAGCGCCACAGAAGGACATCGAGCGCCTAAAGACGCGGATGGGCTGGGAGCTCATTCCCTGGTACACGCTGACGGACGAGTTCGACAAGGACTTCGGCGTGGATGAATGGCACGGCCACAACGCATTCATCCGCGACGGCGACAAGGTTTTCCGCACCTACTTTATCAATAGCCGTGGCGATGAGGCGATGGGGACTACCTGGAACTACCTGGATATGACTGCGCTCGGGCGCCAGGAGGAGTGGGAGGACTCACCCGAGGGCTATCCTCAGACCTCGCCGTACGAGTGGTGGAACTGGCACGACGAATTCGGCGATGCCGGGCCGTCCGAGGGGTGGAGCGCGGCGGTAGAGCGCGGAATTCAGGCTGGGATAGGACGGCGACGCTCGTGATCGCTTCTCGATGACAAAGCTCAGGCTCAACATCACGATGTCGCTCGACGGCTATGTCGCCGGCCCTAACCAAAGCGTCGAGAATCCGCTCGGCGAGGGCGGCGAACAACTGCACGAGTGGGCATTCGCGACGCATACCTTTCGCGCAATTCACGGAATGGAGGGAGGCGCGACCGGTCCCGATGACGACATCGCCAAAGAATATTTCGATAACATTGGAGCGACTATTATGGGCCGCCATATGTTTGGTGGCGGCGACGGTCCGTGGGGAGACAAGCCGTGGAACGGTTGGTGGGGAGACAATCCCCCGTTTCACATGCCGGTCTTTGTCCTCACGCATCACGCGCGCGATCCGCTTGAATTGCAGGGCGGCACAACATTTCACTTCGTCACCGAAGGGGTTCATATGGCGCTTGAGCGGGCCAAAGATGCTGCGCAAGGGAAAGGCATCATTCTAGGCGGTGGCGCCAACATCGCGCACCAATACCTGAAGGCTGGGCTGATCGACGAGCTGGACATTCATGTCGTCCCGGTCCTCATGGGTGCCGGCCGTCGTCTCTTCGACAATATCGACGGACAGCAGACCGCTTATGAATGTGTTCGCGTCGTCAATTCCCCAGCGGTAACCCACTACAAGTATCATCTGAAACGACAGCATCACGGTTCGATTCGAGCCTGAACGCTTTGAGAAAATTCCCTTTACCGGCAGATGCGCGTGCGGCGCGATTCGCTACGAATGACTGGCGCCGCTACCAGTTGCATGAGCAACCTCCTGGGTACTATTGCTTCTGTCGGGAACAGAGGAGCGTGAGATTCAGATCGCTAGCGAAACGCGACAGGTTCATTGCTAATCATTGTCTCTCTGGTCTTCAAGTTCAACGCGTCAGCGTTCTTGATCGAGATGTTTTGGTTTTTGACCAGCTTGATCGGAGTATTGAAGTGGCTCATCTCGCGGAAGCGGCCGCGGATCAAAGGAGATGAAAGGGTAATAGAGAAAACTAATGCGGCGCTACATCAGCTCTACTGCTCTACGCGCTTGGCTTTTCCCATTGGCCAGACTGCGCCGACCGGAAGATAGCTTCTATGACAGCCATGTTCTTGATTGTCCATTCCAATGGAACAGCCTGCGAGCCGCCTTCACGGATCGCTTTCGAAAACAGGTCGCCTTGAATCGTGTACTGATCAGCCGTCTCAAACTCGATCGTCTCCGGGTCGCGCCCTGTACTGGAGACGTCAACAAAGATCCTGCATGGTGCGTTTGGCGGGGCGTTAAATGGTATCTCAATCTCGAGTCGGCCTTTGTTCCCAAACGCCAGGACGCGCTGGTACGGAGCCACCTGGGTGCTGCATGTCCATACAGCCTGGCCGGAGGGGAAGTCGAGAATTGCGGACGTTAGAATGTCGGTCTGAAAATCCGGGTCGCGCTCAATCAGGCCAATCACGCGTGAAGGTTCCTCATCAAAGATAAGTCTGGAACTCAACACGAGATAACATCCGATATCCATCAGCGCGCCTCCGCCGAAATCTGAGATGTTGCGAATATTGTTCGGGTCGAGATTGCAATAACTGAAATAACAAGAAACCGATTTGACCTTTCCGATCTTTCCCGAACGAATTCGTTCCAACGCGCCGACCCATTGTGGATGCGTCCGCACCATGAATGCCTCCTGGATTTTTACGCCGGTCCGATCGCGAACTTCGATCAATGAAGCTGCTTCTTTCACGGTCAGAGCGATCGGTTTCTCGCAGAGGACATGTTTACCCGCCTCTGCGGCTTTGATCGTCCACGGCACGTGCAAATGATTTGGGAGTGGATTGTAGATCGCTTCTATTTCCGGATCGGCCAGCATTTCTTCGTAGGAGCCGAACGCTTTCGGTATGCCAAGTTCCTTTGCTGCTTGCTCTGCCTTTGCTCGGTCACGCGAAGCAATAGCTGCGACCTCTGACATCTCACCCTTCTGCATCGCAGGAATGACCTTTTTTGTCGCAATGTTTGCGACCCCTAACACACCCCATTTCACTTTTGTGCTCATGAATTTTCAGCGGTAACGATTCGGATTAATCTATCTATGAACGGCATTTGAGACTGGTTAATCCTCTGGCGCGCTTCCGCTACCGAAAAAAATCTGGCCTGATCGATTTCTGGGAATTCTTTCATCCGTTTCGATCGTGGCGGCCATTCGATTTCAAAGGTGTTACTCTTCAAGTCTGAGGGATCATAATCACCTTCAAATGCCCAGGCATGGACAACCTTGCCTGATTTCAGGCGCACCATCCCGAGATCAATGAATGGTCCGGAAGCGACGAAAGATGTTTCTTCGGTGAATTCGCGCTGTGCGGCGGCCAGCTGGTCTTCATTTTCGTCGACCAGTCCCTTGGGAATCGACCAGGCACCTAAATCTTTTTTTGCCCAAAACGGTCCACCAGGATGCACTAGAAACAGCTCTGGATTATTCCGGTTTTTTCTGAACATCAACAATCCAGCGCTGACCTGCATTTGTTGATGCATTACCCGCCGACGCGCCGTGGTCAAATGTCGGTTGGGTCGCGATTGATCGCGACCTGGTGGAGTGCCGCACGCACGGGCCGTTCGCTCTGGCACCCTTTCAGGATGAGATGCATTTGCTCACCTGTACCAGGGGTTCGCTAAGGTTCACCCCTGGCTGAGATTTTTCGTCGCTTCGCGACATGCAGACCTTTCCGGTGGCCGGCGATGACGGCGTTCCCTCTCTCACCCTTGGTAGACGATTTCCAACGGCTTCCCCGTCTCCAGGAGCGTCTTCAGGTTGCTCACAATACTTGGCCAACCTTTTGCGATTTCAGGATAGAGTTTGCTATCCGGCGGAAAGTCTTCGTGGGTAACCGTCAGGCGAACAGCATTCCCTCGCAGACCCATGTCCGATTCACCGGAAATGTCCTCATCCCCCAATTTCTTGATTTCAAACGTTACTTTAGATGGAGGCTCCTTGCGCAATTCTTCATCCAGTAAGTGATGAAATGTGTAGGAGAGTAAATGCGGCGGTTCACATTTCAGGACTGAGCCTTCATCCGAGATTTTTCCTTTCCACCGGTAGACTACTGGTGAGCCAGGTTGCCAGTCCGATTCCACGTCGGTCCCAAACCAGTATTGGCGGGTGAATTCCGGCTTGGTTAATGCCTCCCAGAGTTTTTCCGGTGTCGTAGCGATTAGTGTGACGTAAACGAATTTCGGTGATTCCGTTTTCATTTCTTTTTCTCATTTTTTTGGTTTGGAGCAGTTTCATTTATTCCAACGCCGGGTGGTCATTGCCAGCGGTTTACCGGTCTCAAGCAGAGATTTCATGCTCGACAGAATCGCCGGCCAGCCTTGTGAAACGCTGCGCAGCTCCTCCGGCCCCAGTTCTTCGTGGGTGACAGTCAGCCGCACCGAATCCATGAACTGCTCGATCTCGAACGTGACACGCGAAGGCTCTCCGGCAGTTGATCCAGCGACGCATTCGCTACCCGCGGGATGACGCCAGGTTAAGACCAGACGCCGCGGTCGATCGCTCTCGACGACTCTGCCTGCTACATCGACCCGTTCCCTCTCATAGTCCCGGTGTTCCCATTGTGATCCGGGTCTCCAGTCTGAAACGTTCTTATGCAGGCCCCAGTACTGTTTTACTAGTTCGGGGTTGATCAGGGCGTCCCATACGTTCTCAGGTGTCGTTTGGATGTACGTCACATAAACGAAGCTTGGTTTTTGCATGGCTATTGTTTTTTCTCGAGACCCTTCTTCAAGTCGCTTAATGCCTGGAGGCGATGGCGTTCATATTTGCCAATCCAACGCTCATAGATCTCGTGGAGCGGCATCGGATTGAGGTAATGCAGTTTTTCCCGTCCACGCCAAACAACGACGACCAGTCCTGCCTTTTCCAAGAGCGCAAGATGCTTCGTCACAGCTTGCCTGGACATGTTGTGACGCTCGCAGAGTTCGCTCAATGTTTGTCCGTTGTTCTGATGCAAGGCATCGAGCAACTCTCTCCTGCAGGCGTCTGCGAGCGCCTTAAAAACTACGTCCACCGCTTCAATATGCAACTAAAAGGTTGCATGTCAAGCGCCGCCTCACACATCAGTCCTGTCGGTCCTATCCGTCCCATTCGTCCTATCCTCAGCGAGGCTCTGTCCAAAAACGATCGCCCCGTTCGTCGTAATACAAAAAGTAAACTCGACCATGACAAAGAACGCAGGACTTCCAACAATCGTCTCCCAAACTGAATGGGAGACCGCGCTCAAACAGTTGCGTGTCAAAGAGAAGGCGGCAACCCGTGCCAACTCAGCTCAGGCGGCTGAGCGCCGGCGGTTGCCGATGGTGAGAATCGATAAGAGCTATCTTTTCGCTGGGCCGGACGGTAAGATTTCCTTGCTCGATCTCTTCGAGGGACGGCGACAGCTGCTTCTGTACCACTTTATGTTTGCACCCGGAGTCAGCGGTTGGCCGGCAAAGGGGTGCGGCGGGTGCTCTATGTTTGTCGATCAAATTTGCCATCTGGCCCACCTTCAAGCGCGGGATGTCTCTTTCTGTCTCGTGTCACTAGCGCCCTTTCCGAGTATCGAGAGTTACAAAAAGATTATGGAGTGGGATATTCCATGGGTCTCCTCGGCGGAGAACGACTTCAACAAAGATTTCGGCATCACAACCGATGAAGGTGAAGACTTCGGTCTCAGCGTTTTTCTGCGAGACGGAAAGAAAGTCTATCGCACCTACTTCACGACCGCCCGTGGGGTTGAATCGCTTGGCAGCGTATGGACGTTCCTCGATCTGACACCGTCTGGAAGACAAGAAGAGTGGGAAGATACGCCCCCGGGCCGGCCCCAATCACCTCCGTACGTCTGGTGGCGACGCCATAACGAGTACGGGACGTAATGTTTGGGGAAAGAGCCCTGCTGACGTTAGCCGCCGAATTTGGCGTTGGCTAAGCCCCGTACTCCCGGCGACACGGCAAACAGTGCCCCGGACAACGGTTTTGCGGCGATGTCCTCCGGCCTCATCATGTGGCGCGCAGTCGTGATATACAAAGTATCGAGGGCCGGTCCTCCAAACACGACACAACTTACGTGCGGCGCAGGCACATTGATCACTCGATCGATCTTACCGTCGGGCCGGTAACGAACCACACGGCTTCCTCCCCATTGCGCGTTCCACAAACAGCCGTCTGCGTCGACGCACGAACCGTCGGGATTGCCTGGCTGATCCTCGAAAGTTGCAAAGACGCGGCGGTCGTAGGGCGTTCCTTCGTCGTTATCATAGGCAAAGCGCCAAACCATGCGCTTGTCTGTATCGGCGAAATACATCACATCGCCTTCCGGACTGAAACAGAGACTGTTCGAGCATGAGATGTCGGTAACGAGGGTGTGAACCGACAGATCAAAGTCCACCCGACACAAGGACGAAATCGGTTTCCGATCGCGTTCATCCATGCCGCCGGCCAAGAAGCGACCTTGCCGGTCGGTGCCCCCATCATTCAGACGGGTTTGTGGCATGTGCGCCTCGAAATGGTTGATATGCTCGCGCTGCCCGGTTGCTGGATCCCAAAATGAAAATCCGCTCGCGAAAGCAACGATGAACCCGCCGTTTTTTCGAGGCGCAAAGCTGCCGATTCGTTCAGGGGCTTTCGTCAGCTTCAAGTTGCCATTGCGATCCAGTTCCCAGAATTCGCTCTGTTCAATGTCGACCCAAAAGACCGAACTGCGGTCCGGGTCCCAGACGACACCCTCACCCAGGTCGTTACGCACCTCACCGGAGACGACTTCGACTCTCATATCAACGCCGGGAACGCCGAGAGCGCCGCGAGCGCCGGGAACTGAAGGCATCGCGGCAGAACTATTCCGTTCTCGGCGTTTCCGGCGATCACGGCGTTCTCGGCGTTTCTAAGAGTTACATCTTCTTCTTAGCCGCCTTCTTCTTAGTATGCGTCGCCTTAGCGGGCGCCATCCCGGCAGTGGCTGTGGGTCGGACAATCTGGCCGTTGCTCAAAACAGCGGCATAGAATGGTTGTCGCGCTCCACCGACGTCGCCGGTCAGATGAACCAGATAGTAGCTTTGTGGGGTGCTCTGGAAATCAACTGAATCCGCTGTGGTATGTGTGGATCCATAAAATCCAGGCGCCCAGGCCAAAGCGGCTAGAGCTGCGGATTGGTTTGAAACCTTAATCTCAGGTCCACCCCCCGGTTTGGAAGGTGGCAGGGTAGCTGGGATCTCAAACGAGTAATTTTTGACCGATCCATCGGCTGTTTTCAGCGTAAAACTCTTCGGACCGGCCATTTCCGGCTGGGGGGATTTCCTAGCATGTTTAGCATGGTGAGAAGGTGGTTTCCCCACCACAGAATGGCAAAGTGCCAATGCAACGCACACAACGAGTGTCAGTTTCATCAACGCCAATTGTAACAGCCCGGCCCTCTTGGACTCAAGGCTGCGATTAGATTGGGTATTTTGTTTCTGCTCATAATCGTTCTCGGCCTCGTCTGGGCTCTTTCGATGCTTTTTGACGTCGATCCGCCCCATGATCCTCTTGGCCATTTAGTTTGCCGCGTCGAATCCACACAAATCGAAGACGAGAACGAGGACGAGAACAGGGACGACGAGGACCAGGAACATGATCTTGCGCTTTACTCCGCGCTGTTTGCGATGAGGCTTACGGTACTTTTATGGAGGCCGGATCTACTGCCGAGGCGAAGCAATCACCGGAAGATATTTTGGGAATCTTTCCAACCACAATCCTGGAGCAGTTGTCGCTACCAGCTCTTTTTGGCAACGATCAGCCGGTTGAGGTCGATCTTGGCTCTGGGCCTGGCAGCTTTTTAGTGCAGGCGGCGGAACGGTTCCCGGACCGGAACTTTCTAGGCGTTGAACGATTACTCGGCAGAGTGCGCAAAACCTGCCGGAAGGCTTGGCAACGAGGCATCCGAAACGTGCGCGTACTCCGCCTGGAAATTGATTATACGGTGCGCTACCTGATTCCTTCAAACTCGATCGCACGTTTCCATCTCTATTTTCCCGATCCGTGGCCCAAACGCAGGCATGCTGCGCGGCGTATTGCCGACGCCGAATTTTTTGAAGCTCTTTGGCGAGCGCTGATCGACGCGGGAGATATATGGATCAAGACCGATCATCGGGAATATTTTGAGCAGATTCAGAAACTCGTGACCCATATGGAGCACCAATTCGTTCCGATGGGATGGGGTGAAGAACCGTATCCAGCGTCGGATTTCGAGGCCGAGTTTGTCGAAAGAAATCTGGCGATCTACCGGCTAAGGCTTGGTAAACGGACCTGACGTCCAGTCATATCCGCAACAACGAGTTCTTCGCCCACGACTGCGGTTGTCACCGCGCCGTTTTCCTTTAGATAGAAACAGAATGGTGCGTCGGCAGTTGAGCGAATTCCAAATTCAGCCTTGTTTCCGTTCAGAATCACCACCTTCGGCTCAAGTTTTGAAAGGATCGCTCGAAGGTTGCGAGTCGAGGAGTGCATGCAGTACACGACATCGGCGTGGACCTCTGGCAACTCGGCGGCCAACCGGTCGCTGATTTCGCCAAGAATCAGCATACGAAAACCCCCGAGCCTGATGACGAGTTGTAGGCTCTCGCCGGCGGTAGTTTCCTGACAGGGAACAATCTGAACGCTCGGAATTTTTCCTTGGAGAGCGGTTAGTCCAGATTGACGCGGTTCCAGCCGAATCGATTGATCGATCGGAAACCACTTACTCGCTTCTTCTGGAACCCGGCTGCGCTGCGCGTTAGCGACGATCAGCGTATTGAGCCGATTTATGCCGCGCCATTCTAAATAAGCTCGAGCGATCAAATTCCAAGATGCAAAGCTGCTTCCGGCAAAGAAGAGATCGCCTCCGGCAAGATGCGCGTGGAACATATGTCCGGACCGAGGATGAAGCGCGGTGACGTAAGTAGAGGGCGAAGCGCCTCCGATGTTGACGCTATGATACGGAATCGCCGTTATGGCATGCAGGACAAAAAGAATCATCTTGGTCAAAAGCCACGTCGTATTGTTGAAACAGGAGGCTAGCCAGCTTGATAGTGGCGCTGCCAGAAGCGTAACGACGGCCAGTGTCATCACGACCGAAGCGATCGGCACCACGATCACGTTTGCCAGGACCGAAACAGTTGATACACGATGATCTCGAAGAATCAGGATTGGCAACGTTGCAAGCCAGCAGATAAAAGACAGGCTCATCAGTTCGCAGGCATGAACTGCAATACGATGACCAATTCTCTGAATGGGACTCAGGAACTGAACAGGTAAGAAAAGATCAGGCCGGAATGGATAGCTCAACCAATGAGCTAGAGGTTTCACGCACACCACGATCGCGAGAACCGCGGCGAATGATAACTGGAATCCCAATTGGAAAAGCTGCTGAGTGTCGTGCGCCAGGATGAGCAATCCCGACGCTGCGAGCGAGTTTAGCATTGTGACAGGCCTTTCGAGTGCAACGCCGATGGTCAGCAGAGTCGCCATCACGGTCGCTCGGACTGTCGCCGGGTAAAACCCTGTGATGGCACAGTACGCAACCAGAATAGGCGCAATAAAAAGAGCCACCCCTCGTCGAGAGAATCGAGTCGAGCGAATGATCTTCCACGCGATTCCGCCAAAGAGGCCAACCTGGAGTCCGCTTGCGGCGAAAAGGTGAACTGTGCCGGTATCCTGGAAAATCTGCTTGAGCTCGGAAGAAGTCTCGGCGCGCGCGCCCAGCACCATCCCTTGGACGGTTTCTGCCACCTCTGGGTCATCTTCCAAACCTGTTTGCAGCAGCTGGGCGAGCCGGTGTCGGCTATTCAGCGCTATGCCGACCAATGGATTTGCTTTGCCGTGCCCGACGATTTCGGCGGGCAGCCCGCGTAGAGAGCGGAAAGTGAGGTAGACGTTCTTTCGTTGCAGATAGCTATTGAAATCGAACTCGCCCGGGTTCATCGGCTTGGCCGGTAAAACAAATTTGCCCTGAGTGATGAGCTCGTCGCCGTAGGCAAACGGTTCGCCTGCGCATTCTGCGAAGACCAGGAATCGGGTCGGTTGGCTGTCAACGCAGGTTGCAACTCCAGTAAATCGCTGAAGCGACCGGAACGCATCTGTTTTGGGATCGCTAGCAACAACGATCGTGACGGTGTGCTCTTCGGCGCCGAGATTCGGTCGCAAGCTCCATCGAAATCCCGGGTTCGTCTCCGTTCGGAAAGCGTGCCAGAAAGCGAAACCGCAGAACAAGGTGAAGCAGACTAAGACTGTCGACCGGACGCCGGTCGCCAGCAGCGCTGCAGCCGCGGTTGCTCCTGCCCAGAGCGGCCAGCTACTCCAACGACCATCAGATGCCAGAATACCGAGAGCGGCGCCAACGAACAGTCCGGTGCAAGGGGCGCGCTGTCGCAACCAAATGAACGGAGGAAACACCGATTATTATAACACAACATAGATGTGTTATCAACTTTGCCAGAACGAGTTTTCGTTCCTAATCTCATTCGGTTCTCGTTGACAAATTTTCTGCAATTCTGCGGTGGAATTGCTTGCCAGATGTCCGGTTCCCGCTTAAAAGCAGCGTTCATGCGCAAAAATCTGTTCCCCTTGGCCATACTCTGTGTATCAACAGCGCTGGCCTATGGGGATCCAAACGTGGCTGTTACGCGCTTGGCAGATGGGTTCGATTTTCCGGTCGGTAAACCAGATGCGTCCGGTTACCACAAGTCTCGCGGGTTTTCACCCCACGGACATCTCGGCGAAGATTGGGTTGGGACAACACCTGGCGTTGCCTATAAAGACCCTGTTTACACGGTCGGTAATGGAATCGTTACACTAGCGAGAGATTTTCGGCGTGCCTGGGGGAACGTGATTGTCATTCGGCACGCTTTCAAAGAAGACGGCCAGGTCAAGTACGCCGACTCCTTGTATGGACACTTGGATAAAATTCTCGTCCGGGAAGGTCAACAGGTAGCGCGCGGCGACCAGATCGGAACAATCGGGACCGCCCATGGTCGCTATTCCCCCCATCTTCACTTTGAGATGCACAAAAACCTGGCGATTGGCGTCGTCCATACTCTCTTTAGCGGAGACTTATCGAACTACTACGATCCGACTTCGTTTGTGAGCGGGCACCGATCGCTGCGTGCAGGCAATCGCCCGACGACAGTTGCGATAAATAACTTCGCCATGCCGACGTACGCCGGCGTTCCTGCGTTGAAGCCGGTCACACCGGCGACTGCCGCTCGTGAGCTGCCCAACGAGAAAAAATCCAGCATATTTCATTTCGGCCGTTATGACGATCTGGTCAAAGACCAGCCTTTCACCCGATAAGGTCATTGCCCCTGCGCTCTCGGCTCGTCAGACTATCATCTAGCCGCTTGGGGTTTGCGTTTCCAATCGCGCCGAACGCCGAACGCTGAACGCCAAACGCTGAACGCCAAACGCCAAACGCCGAACGCCAAACGCCATGCCTTCAGCATACGATGAGGTCCTGTATCCACCAGGGGTTCATATCCACACGCAGCTTGATCGGCTTGCGACGGTTGGACGTCTACGCGGTATGCAGCCGGGGCCGGTTGACGGTTGCCGGGTACTGGAGCTTGGCTGCGGTGTTGGAACGAACCTCATCGCGATGGCGATCAACTGGTCGAAAAGTTCTTTTTTGGGACTAGACCTCGCCAGCAAGCCGATTCAAAGCGGTCAAGCCGATATCAAGGAACTCGGGCTCCGCAACGTTGAGCTGATCGAGGCAGATGTCCTCGACGCGAACAAGAAACGGTTCGGCGTATTCGACTATATCATTGCTCACGGGTTATACTCATGGGTCCCAGAGTCGGTCCGGGAATATGTGCTTGGCCTGTGCCGAGAAATGCTGGCCCCGCAAGGTATCGGTTACATCAGTTACAATGCGTATCCGGGCAATCATTTGCGCGACCTTGCTCGCGGGATCATGCGATTCCATGCCAAGCATTTCCAGGAGCCTGCGGAAAAGATTCGGCAAGCACGGGGGATTTTGCAGTTCCTTGCGAAAGCCCGTCCGGAACCGAACGCCTACACAATGGCTTTGCAATCAGAAGTCGATCGAGTGGCCAAATATGCTGATGCGGCGTTCTATCACGACGATCTCAGCGACATTAATCGATCGTTCTATTTTCACGAGTTCATCCGAGACGTTGAACGACATGATCTGCAGTTCGTTGGCGAGTCCAGTCCGAACGAAGTTGACCCTGCGAAAGTAACTCCTGAGACCCTCCAGCGCCTGAACGAGCTCGAGACTGCCGATGAGACAACTCGTGAACAGTATAAAGACTTTGTGCTCGGATGTGGATTCAGGCGGACACTTGTTTGCCACAAAGAAATTCCGTTGGCTGCAAGTCGTTTGCCGGAAGTAGTTAAAAAGCTGTTCCTCTCCTGCGATGCTTCACCGACGGACGAAGCGGCTGGGGGAACAGTTTTCCGACAGCCAAAAGGAGGCGAGCTCGCCAGCTCTCATCCGCCGGTCATCGCCGCGCTTCGTCGTATCTGCGAAGAATGGCCGTGTGCGATTTCCTTTAAGGCTGCGTTTCGCGCATCAGGTCTGAGCGACTCCGGGTTGCTCACCGAAGTCTTGCTCAAAGCGTACGAAAGCGGCGTGGTCCAGCTGCACACAATCCCACGAGTAGTCGTGAATCGAGTCAGCGAGCGGCCGATAGTCTCGAGATTGGCTCGGCTTCAAGCGAGACGAGGTGAGCTCGTCGCTTGCCAGCTGCACAAGTTGATTCGTTTAACCGATCCGCTGAGCAAGCGGCTGGTAACTTTGCTGGATGGGTCGCGTGATCAAGCAGCAATTCTTGAGGAGCTTTTGGATTTTGCAAAATCTGGACAGGTAGAATTGCACGACAATGATCGCTTGCTCACCGATCCGGAAGAAGTCGCTTCCGTTATTCGGCGCCGCGTCCCTGAAGTTCTTCAGGCGCTCGCCCGCGAAGCGATGCTAGTTGGGTAGAGGGATGCGGGTTCCGGGACCCGCGTTCTGGGCCTCCGAGCATGCGGAGTCTCGCCCTAATCACAAATGGTTGTGACTAATCCAATCGGATTAGTTTGTATGGTAGGCCATTGACCCCCGAGCCTTTCCTGCGCAATATGGCACCTACTAACTCCTGATATGGCCCAAACTGTCGGTAAGTGTACCAATTATTCAGGCTGTACGTTGGCCTATCGGAACGAGAAAATTGTAGTCGTTACCAAGGACTTCCACTGTCCGGAGTGCGGTTCACAACTGGAAGCGATTGGACCAAAGGAGAAACCGTCCTACCTCTGGATTGTTTTTACCTGTGTTGGCGTGGTGTTGCTACTGGCAATTGCCGCGATTATCTGGACACTGCTTTCACCGCCGCAACGCCACGCGAAGGGGACTTTGGAGCTGCCGGCGACACCGGCGACACCGGCGCCTACTGTTGCTCCGACACCTACTCCAGTATCAACACCCGTGCCTACGCCAATTCCGACTCCGGTTCCGACACCGGCTCTAACTGCTACTCCCGTGCCGAGCGTTGGAGCACTGAATCTCGACCTGACCGGCCAGGATTTTGAGCAGGTGAAACGAGAGATCCTCCGGCGGATTGAAATGCAGCCAACTGCTACTAAAGCTCAGAAGGAGCGAGTCTATCAAATTGTAGAGAAGGCGAAAGGAATGGGACGCATCGTCGTGATCTCTTTCGCAACAGCAAACACCAATCTTCCTCCACAAGATGTTGCCTCAGTTCAGAATCAGGTTTCTCAGCCGCGCGTCCAAAAGATTTTGGAAGATCCGACCCTTTTGCTAGTCGTTCTCGGATACGCCGATAAACAAGGGAGCGATCAAAAGAATATCGATCTTTCCAATGGGCGGGCTCAAACCGTGACGCAGATTCTCAAAGACAAGTGCGGCGTTCTGAACGTCATGTACCCGATCCCGATGGGAGGAACAGAAATGTTCGATCAGCGACAATTCGCCAAGAACCGCATCGTGGAAGTCTGGGCTATCGCCCCCTAACGCGAAACGCCAGAACCTGTCGGCCGTAGTCCGGCCTTGGCCGGACGAAGTCGGGCGCCAAACGCGAAACGCCCCCTCTATGCGTGCTTCTTTGCTAGAACTGCGTAGATCGCGTCATGGATCTCCAGGTTTTGATTCCAGTCGGGCACGACCAGGCTCCGCGAACGAAGTTGGAGCCGAGCCAGGTCGGCGATCGGTTCTTCAAAAATCCTTTCGAGAGCGTGCGGTGGCGCGTCTCCAAAGTCGCGGCAAAAGCTGGCCGGACCAACGCCGGGAAAGAGGCGGACTATGATGCCCAACGCTTGCCACCACAACTCTGGAGGAACAACATGGGCTGCTCTGGCGCGCATCTCCGGATCGAATGTCAGGCGATGTGGGCCGAGTGATTCGCTCCACCGAGGGTCACGCTCGATAACATCCTGCAGCTGGGTCAGGAACGGAGCATCTTTCTCGGCAGAGATCTGACGCGCGAGGCTCAATATCTCGTCGAGCGCAATCGCCAAAGTATTTTCGCCGTTGACTAGAAGAATCCTGGTCGCGATTACCGCCAGCGAATACATGTCGCACGGAGATGATAAAAGAGGTAACACCTCAAAACTAACCTGGTGGATCGGTGTTCCCGCAGCTTTTTCCAAAGCCTGCCGCTGCGCTTCCGAAAGCTCCTGCGGAACAGTCCTGAATCGAGTCTCTCCAGTTGCCAGTGCCTGCGATTCATCGACTCTCCCAAAAAGATTGATCTGATGCGGAGCCAGAGTGAACTGGATGTGCAGCAGATCGCTGGCGGCAATATCCAAGCGTTCGTCGGAAGCGATTGTGGCTTCGATACAAATTCCTTCCGGAGTCGGCGATAACACCTTGCGAATGCGTATCGTCGCCTTCCCTTGTAACGGAACGCTTAGGGTGCGCGGCCGGAACACAGATGGGCTCGGCGGCTCTGCTGGAATAAAATAGCGAGCGCGACTGGTTTCCAGGGCAAGCGGGATTGCTCCGCTTGATTCAATCAGATCAACATTGGCTGTCCAAAGGCAAGGCAGTCCAGTTCCGGTTTCCGAGAGCCTTACCCGAAAACTATCTGTGTTAAGTCCCAGAAATGGAAGTTGCTGCAAACGGATCGCATTTCTGGTCTCAACAATTGTCTGAAGAATCAGATTGAGTTTGAGGTGCAAGACCTCGAGCAAGCGCGCAGCTTTTCCGTTCCTTCCGGTAAATAAGTGCGCACCCTCCTGGATTGCATGATCAATGTCGGCAAGACCGGAATAAGCGGCTCCAAGAGGTATATGGCCTCCCCCGTTCGTGTCGAAATGGATGCCGTTCCACGACTTTCCGCCGAGTACGTCAGCAAATTCGCTCAGCGAAAGAGGCGAAAGCAGTCGTGCAAACCATAATCCGCCGAGGTTGAAGCTTAATGCTCCTGGGAAAAGGTCGCTCAATTTTTTTACCCCCGGCTGAGTCGGTGCATCAGTGGTGGCCACTAGAAAAATTGGGGCGTTGGCCTGCGAGCCAGTCCAAAGATAACGATGCAACGATTGGCTATATGCGGGTAAGCCGGCAGCAACCAGCGTTGCGTCGTCGGTGCACAGGGAAAAATGCTGGCCTGACTCGGGATCGACCGGCTGAACGATTCTGCCCGATTCGAGGAAAACCGGATCGCGACGATCCGTTTCGATTAAGCTTGTGTGTCCGAGGGCCCGGAACATGGAAGTTCGTTGCGCCCATTTCTGGTCAAGGAACGCGTTAGTCAAAGCCTCCGATCGCGCCCGAAAGCTGGTGCGGATGCGATCGACATTTTGCACCCAGATCTCGACCCACATCTTTGGGTCTTTGGCGCGGTCGACCAGGCATCCAAGATAGACGGAAGCGTCGATCGTTTCGCGCAACAGCAAAAAATGCGGTGTTTTCTCCGGCTGAACGACGAGGCAAAGAGCAAGCGTCGCGTCGCGATCTTCTGGCAACGGTACAGCGCGAAATCCTGGTGGCAACAACTCGTCCTCAGAGCCCGTCATTTAGCCGAGCGTAGCACCACGAATCCTATTTTGGCTAGCACGGAGCAGGGTAGGTAACGTCGAGAACGCAGGAATCGAGCGGGACCGAGCGGGATCGGCGGGAACGGAAGAGACGATACGGCGAAGGGCGAGACGGCGAGACGGCGAGATATGAAGATTCGACAGAGGTCACAAAGGTCGCACAGAAGAGATTGGTTTTGGAATTAGGTTGGGTTGAACGCCAGCATCGGCGCAACAATTGACCTTCGCGATCCTTGCGCCCTTCTGTTCAAATTCTTCGGTTCTGACGCGAAGACCTGTCGCGCCGAAGCTTCAGCAAAGGCGGACGCGAAACGCCAAACGCCAAACGTTACAAAGCCGAGTTGACCTGCTGAATCGCCTGCTGGACCTGTTGATAGCTCGCCTGGTAACCTTCCATCGTTTTCTTGTCAGAGAACGAAAGGCCTTGCTCTTTGCCCGGTTTCCATTTTCCATCATTCTTTTCCAGGTAATCCGTCGTACCAAGAACCGCCTCCCCTAGCTTCTCCAGAGCGTCGGAACGAGCTGCTTGTTTGGTGATCCCGTTCCTTTCGATAAACAAGTTAGTCACTTGCGACGCCATGTCGTCCGACAACCCTGCAGTCTTCAGTTGAGCGGACATAATTGCTTGTAAGCCGTTCAGCACGTCGCGTCGCTTAGCGGACGCATCTTTCAATGCCTCCGCCGCTTGCTTGACTTTGGCGACATCTTCTTTTGTTCTGATTGCCACCAAAGGCTGCACCACTTGCGAATCGACGCCCGTTTCTAGCGGTTTTGCAGCCGCATCTGTATCTGCCAAAGCTTTCCCTGTATCATTCAGGGCGCGCGCAACCGGTGCCTCGTCTGGTGGCAATGAATCCGGGTTCGCGCTCATCAGGTTCAAGTAATCCGCTGGTCCTTTCGGTTTAGGCGTCGGGGTCGGAGTCGTTTGCGCTTGGGGAGGGGGCTGTTCGCTCTTGTTACAACCGGAAAGCGTCCCGAAGAGAGCAATCAGGCAAAGTAAGGAATGGAGACCGAACACCCGGAAAGCATTACGGCGCGGTTGAGAGGATGAGATCGCATTCGACATGTCGGTAGTTCTAGCGAGATTCGCGGGCACGTCTACGGCGATTTTTCTCGCGAATCCCTGTTGAGACGCGGACTTGATGCCATCATAATTCGAGCCACATGGTTCGCTTTATCGGTTTTGGTCTGTTGGCTTGCTTGTTTTGTGCTTGTGCTACGCGTCCGCTCACTTCGGTCAAAGGAATCCCAGGTCATTTCAGCACGGTGATTATCGATGCTGGTCATGGCGGCAAAGACAACGGAGGGCTTGGTGGACGTCGCGGCAGCGGCCTTCTCAGAGAAAAAGATTTAACGCTTGGCACGGCCAAAAAAGTGCGCAAAGAGCTGCAACGCGCGGGTGTGAATACCATGATGATCCGAGACGACGACCGTTTCGTTGAGCTCGATGACCGGGTAGCTTTTGCCAATCGGCAAGGACCAAACGCGATTCTGGTCAGTATTCATTACGATGCCACCGCCGATCGCGGTGCTAACGGGGCAAAGACCTACTTCTGGCGAGCGGATAGTCACGGACTCGCGACGCGTATTCAGGAAAGCCTGGTGGCTGAAACCGGCGAAACCAATCTGGGCGTTCTCCGCCGGCGCCTTCGCCTGACTCGTAACCCGGAGATTCGATCGGTTCTTTGCGAATGCGCTTATCTGACGAATACCGCTGAGGCACACAAAGTGACCAGTGACGCCTACCAGTCCAAAATTGCCACCGGAATCGCCAAGGGCATTCTCGAACAGTATCGCCTGGGTGATGTAGGTATCGCCTCGGTTCCTGAACTGATTGCTCCGATGTCCCGGGCATCGGACAAATACGTGAGCCGCCGATCGAAACACCACCGCAAACACCGCAAACCGGCGTGAGTGCGAGTGCGAGAGGAGAGGTGAGAAGCGGGGAAGTGAGAGGTGAGGAGTGAGAGGTGAGAAGTGAGAGGTGAGGGGATGATGGGCGAGTTGGCGAAGCGCGAAGGCGAGAGAGCGTGTCGGCGGACTGAAAAGCCGAAAACCGAAAACTGAAAACGCAAACCCGCGCGGCGAAGCCGCACGCTTGGCTCGCACTCGCACTCTTGGAGTGCTAGATTGGCCGCTTCAATGCGAAAGAGAGACGTCACCATTCACGATGTCGCTGCTCAATCCGGAGTTTCCTATCAGACGGTCTCGCGAGTGATCAATGAGATGCCCGATGTAGCGGATGCAACGCGCCTTCGGGTGACCAAAGTCCTGGATCGACTCGGTTATCGTCCCAACCTGACCGCACGTCACCTGGTCAGCCGGCGGTCAACGGTGATCGGAGTCGTTACATTTGCAACCGGTCTCTATGGCCCTTCCCAGATTGTGCTCAACGTCGAACGAGCGGCTCGAGCAGACGGCTATAACATCATGTTTGCCGGTATACCGGAAGAAAACATCGAAGAAATACATCGGGCGGTCGACACTCTCTGCGCGCATCGGGTCGCCGGTATCATGATGCACCTTCCTTTAGAAATTGATCTGCGTCGGCTTCGCGACGTCTGCAAGAGCGTTCCTGTGGTGGCTATCGACTCCGATTTCGGATTCGAAGCTCCATCCGTATTTGTCCAGCAGGAAAAAGCTTCGCGGATGCTGACTAAGCACTTGATTGATATCGGCCACAAACGCATCGCATACCTCCGGGCGCCGGTGGTTTGGCGAGCATCTCGGCTACGATACCAAGGCTGGCTCAAGGCGCTCAAAGCCGCGCGGCTGAAGCCTGGTCCTTGTGTTGAGGGTGATTGGTCCTCAAAAGGTGGGTTCGAAGCGACGCTTGAGTTAGTGAAAAAGCACAAGAACAAATTTACAGCGCTCGTGGTGGCCAATGATCAAATGGCGCTTGGAGCGATCCGAGCCTTTGAAGAAAACGGTATCCACGTGCCAAGAGACGTGTCGATCGTTGGATTCGATGATATACCCGAAGCGGCTTATTTCCGGCCACCACTGACCACTGTGAACCAAGACTTCGATTCGGTCGGGAAGCTCGGCGTACGTTGCCTGATCGACCAATTCAAGAACGAAACGCTCCCATCTACTCAGGCACACACGGTTCAACCGATTTTCTTCGAACGCGCCAGCACCGCGAAACCGAGGAGGAAGAACGTGTCGGCGTGACGGCGTGACCGCCGACGCCCAGGCTACGGTGGACAGGTCGGCGTGTCGGCGTATCGACGTGACGCCGTATGGGCGAGGCGGCAATGGCTGAAGGCCGGTATTTTGACCGCGGCTTTCAGCCGCCCGCCAATGCTACGCCAACGCCCGCCCCTTCTAGGGCTCGCACTCGCACTTAGGAGCGCCAAACGCGAAACGCCAAACGCCAAACATCAACTTCTCCCGTTGGCCACCGCTACTGCTGCGGACGCAACACGCTTTCGTCCGGCAAGTTCCTCTCCAGCATTTGATGGCAAGCCGGCGAAACTGAAATATGAAAGAAAGGAAATCACCCCAATTACGACGAATGCGGGCAAGAAATCACTAGTCACCAGCGTCTGGCTGCCTCGCAATGCCATCGATGTTTGAAGGACGAACGCAGCTACGGTTATGCCGAGGCTTAACGATAGTTGCTGGAAAACGCTTGTCAGCGTTGTGGCCTGGCTCATCTCTGGTTGTTCGACCTCTGCAACGCTGATCGCGTTAATACATGTGAACTCTAATGAACGAAAAAAACCACCGATAAAAAACACGGTGAGAATCCATAGATGAGGAGTTGTGACTGTGAAACTCGCCGGAGCGACAGCCAAAATCGCAGTCACGATCGCGTTTACCACTAACACCCGTCTGAATCCGAGCCGGCGTAGAATCGGGCTGGCAGTGAACTTCATTAGCATCGCGCCCACCGAACCGACAAAGGTCATCAAGCCGGATTGTAAAGGACTCAACCCAAATCCAAGCTGCAACAAGAGAGGCCAGAGCAGCGGTATAGCGCCAACAGCGATTCGAAACAAGCTGCCGCCGATTACGCCGGCCTTGAAGGTAGCAAGCCGGAATAGCCGGAGATCCAGGATAGGATTTGGGGTCCGAGCCGCATGCATCGCATACAGCGCGACACCTGCAAAGCCGACGGCAAACAACACACAGACCGCCCAGACCGGAAGCGCGTTCCCTTCCATTGTTGCGGATGCCCACACAAGTGCGGATAGTCCAACACCCGACAAAATAAACCCGATTAGATCGAACGGCGGCGGATCTTCCTCGACGATCTCCGGAATGAAAAGCGTTGCTAGCACAAAACCAAGCGCCGCGACAGGAATGTTAATCCAGAATATCCAACGCCACGAAAAGTAGGTTGTAATAAAGCCGCCCACTGGCGGACCGACCATCGGACCAATTAATGCTGGTATTGTCAGCCAGGCGAGAGCATCGACAAATTCGGACCGCGGTACGCTGCGCAGAATCACAAGGCGCCCGACCGGCATCATCATTGCGCCGCCGACTCCTTGAAGAGCTCTTGCCGCGACTAGCGTCTGAATCGATGTGGCGAACCCGCAGAAAATCGATCCTAGCGCAAAAATAAGGATGGCGAGCCTGAAAATAGTTCGCGCACCGAACCGGTCCGCAAACCATCCGGAGGCCGGGATGAAAACCGCCAAAGTTAACAAATATGAAGCGAGCGCGAGCTTGAGTTGGATTGGACTCTCGTGCAGTTCACGCCCGATCGCCGGTAACGCGGTAGAGAGCACTGTGGCGTCCAGATTCTCCATGAACAATGCGCATGCGACGATCACTGGTATGAGAATCCGAAGAGGGAGAGCCATTTGTGAGTGTGAGTGCGAGTGTGAGTGCGAGTGTGGGTGTGAGTATTAACGTGAGTGCGAATCTGGGTAGAGGTGCTGGTGGGAGTATTATTGCGAGTAACATCGTCGCTCGAAACTCGCACTTACACTCACACTCGCACTCTTTTATCCAGGTTCGGCAGGAATGCGGTGAGCAATCCGAATAACGGAAGGAATGAACAAACGGAGTAAACGAAATCGATACTCGTCCAATCGGCAAGCTTGCCTAGCAGAGCCGATCCAATTCCAGCCATACCGAATGCGGTTCCGAAAAATATGCCCGCGATCAGCCCGGTTTTTCCGGGTACCAGCTCCTGTGCATAAACAATGATGGCCGAGAAAGCGGATGCAAGGACGACGCCAATCACCACAACAAGAACTCCGGTCCAGAAAAGATCCGCGTACGGCAGCGCTATCGTAAACGGCGCTACCCCTAAGATCGATGCCCAGATCACATATTTACGCCCAATCCTGTCTCCAACCGGTCCCCCGATAATTGTGCCAGCAGCGACTGCGAACAAGAAAAGGAACAAATAAATCTGCGCTGTCTGGATGCCGAGATGAAACTTGTTAATCAAGTAGAACGTGAAGTAGTTGGAAAGGCTGACCAAATAAAAATATTTTGAGAAGATCAGTGCGATCAGAATGGCCAGCGAAAAGATGATCCTCTGCTTCGAAAACAGCGCTTGGCCGGGCTTACGTTTTGCGCCCGATTTAGTCGGGATTCTATAAAGGTTTTCACCGTACCATTTCCCGACGATCGAAAGCACGATAATCGCGATCAGGGCAACTACAGAAAACCAAGCGATACTTGGTTGTCCTCTCGGCACGATGATAAGCGCTGCCAATAAGGGCCCGGCGGAAGAGCCGGCGTTCCCGCCCACCTGAAAAATCGACTGGGCGAGTCCGTGCTTACCTCCTGAGGCCATACGAGCCAGCCGCGACGCTTCAGGATGAAAGATCGATGAACCCAGGCCCACCAACGCGGCAGAAACAAGAATGGTTGCGAAATTGCCTGCAACCGAAAGTAGAACCAGGCCGATCAAAGTGAATCCCATCCCGATCGCTAAAGAATAAGGTTTTGGCCGGTGATCCGTGTAAAGCCCGACAAACGGCTGAAAAAGCGAGGCGGTGCACTGAAACGTCAGAGTGATTAGTCCGATTTGGGTAAAGTTCAGGTGAAAAGAGTTTTTCAGGACTGGGTATATTGCCGGAATCAACGACTGAATCGTGTCGTTTAGCAGGTGCGAAAAACTGATTGCTAAGAGAATAGCGAATACGGTGTTCTCGGCTCTATTGTGATGTTCGACTGTATCCTGAAATTGTGTCTGCATGGATCTGGCCGCTGCACCGAGGCTGACTTCTTAGCCGTTGGTACAGGCCCCTCTCCCCGGGGAATCCCGTTTGCTAAAATACCCGGGCCGATCTCCTCCACAAGAGTCCCATACCAGGACAAAACGTCGTTGTTCTATCAGAATTCGTTTGGCTTTTGAGCGTTCCTGCCGTCACGAAGTGGCCGGGAGACGTTTAGCCCAGGGCTCCAGCCCTGGATTCGGTTTGTGTCAAAGAGCGCCGCCGAGCACTTCACGAACCGACATGTCCGCCATAGCTATGGCGAAGGTGGAAAACCGATAACCGTTGACCGCGGCGCTGAAAGCGCCGCCCTAGATCTGCCAGTCCAAAGCACTCTCCGCGACCTCCATGACCGAAACGTGCGGACGTTTTGCATGCCGGATCGCATGCATGCCGCCCATGACATTGCTGATATGTGGGAATCCTTCCCCTTCCAATAGGCTCGTAGCGATTGAGCTTCGATGCCCACTCCCGCAAACAACCGCAATTGACGACTGGCGAGACAGCTTTCCAATCTGTCGCAGTATTTGCGGAAGCGCGATATGAATAGCCCCTTCCAGAGGATCGGCGTTCCATTCTTGCGCAGTACGAACATCCAGAACCACCGAACGCAGGCGGTTGTTACCGGCCGCCAGAAAATCCTGAGCTCCGAGCTGCGTAATCTGCAGCGTTTCTTCCAGATCATCGGCGAGAAGAAATCCTGCGACCTGATCGAACCCAATTCGCGCTAGCTCCAATTTAGCTTGTTTGGCTTCTGCATCGTGATCGACAACTAACAGGATCGGTAAATCACCGTTTAAAAAGAAACCGCACCACACCGCAAAAGAAGGACTAGCAACCCCAATGTTCACGCTTCCTGCAGCGTGACCTTCGCCGAACAGTGCTGCCGCGCGTACATCGAGAATGCTCGCGCCCTCTTCTCGCAATGATCGAAACCTCTCCAAATTAAGGTGGGTGACCGAACCGGTGAATGCCGACGCACCTTGCAGATTGATAGTGACCGATCGGGCAAAATAGGAAGGTCGCTCCGGTAGATTTGTTACCATAGCGGAGACGAAGGTTGTCCGATCCGTGAACTGGAGTGCCCAGTTCGTGACGGCTTCCTGGCCAATAGTTCTGAACGGCGCCGAAGAAATTTGGCGACCGCACAGGGAACCAGCCCCGTGTGCAGGATAGACTTTTACATCGGACGGGAGCTTGAGCAGCCTCCGGAAAAGAGAGTCATTAAGCATCCCTGCCAGTTGATCCGCGGTCATCTCGCCATCGCGCAAATCCGGCCGTCCGACATCGCCTGCAAACAGTGTGTCACCCGAAAAAAGTGCAACTGCGCGATTCCCCTCATATAAACAGAAACAGACACTGTCGGGCGAATGCCCCGGCGTCTCGATAACTTCCAAATAAGAATCGCCGATTGCGATTCGATCGCCTTCCTGAATATCGCGGTGATCGAATTCAGCCGGAGCCTTTGCTGAGATCAAGATTGGCGCGCTTGACCTGTGTGCCAGTTCGGCGTGCCCCGCTACGAAATCTGCATGCGGATGAGTTAACAGGATCGCGCGAAGCGTGAGTCCATTCTTTTCCAAATAATTCAAATAGCCATCAACGCACCTTTCAGGATCGATGACGACTGCATCAACACCGCTGAAACAACGTACGACGCTTGAGCAAGCCCAGGAACAAAAAAGCGCTCGATTTGCATGGCTGAAGAATACAGGAGCCAGGAGTCAGGAGCCAGGAGCAAACGCAGAGTACGCCGAGGACGAGTGTGAGAGGTGAGAGGTGAGACGTGAGACGTGAGATGTGAGAGGTGAGAGGTGAGAGGTGAGAGAGCGAGACGGCGAAGGAGCTGGGAGCGGCGCAAGCCGCGGTTCAAAATAGCCTAGAGGGCGTAGCGACAGCGTAGCCCTCGGTGAAAAATAAAATAGGGCCGAGCCCTGAAAGCGCGTGTCAATCCACTGGCGACCAACGTCCTGGGATTGAAAGTAGCCTTGGCGAAGGCGGAACCTGTCGCACCGTAGCCCGGCCTTGGCTGGACGAAGGTGGACGCGAAACGCTTTACCATTGACAGCCGAGCCTTTAGGCTGCACCGAAACGCAGAAATCCCCCTTTAGCCTATATGCCAGAGGTAGAAACCGTCGTTGCCACTCCTTACGTTCCAGCGAAAAGCCGGGTCGCCGAGCTCACGATCAAGTCTATCCTTTTGGGAGCATTCTTTGGTCTCTTGTTTGGAGCAGCAACGGTCTACCTCGGTTTGAAGGCCGGGTTAACCATCTCGGCCTCGATCCCGGTAGCGGTGTTGGCCATATCGCTTGGACGCAAGTTTTTCAAAACAACGATCCTCGAAAACAACATCATCCAGACTACGGCTTCTGCCGGTGAATCAATTGCCGGAGGCGTGGTCTTTACCATGCCAGGGTTTTTGTTTCTCTCCAGTGGCAGCCATAGCGAGAATTTCTTTTCCTATTGGCCGATTTTTATTCTCGCGGCTATCGGCGGAATGCTCGGCACGCTGATGATGATCCCTTTGCGCAGGGCCTTGATTGTCGAAGAACACGGAACCCTTCCTTACCCGGAAGGCACGGCGTGTGCCTCAGTACTGATCGCAGGCGAGAAAGGAGGCGATTTTGCGCTCACTGCCTACAAAGGATTCGGCTTCGCCCTGGTCTATGCTGCCTGCCAGAAGATTTTCGCGATCATCGCTGAAATACCGGCCTGGGTGACAGCGCAAACGAACCGCTTTTTCCCATCTGCAACCGTCAACGCGGATATCACACCCGAGTATATGGGTATCGGGTATATCATCGGTCCGCGGATCGGCGGGATACTTGTGTCCGGTGGCGTATTGGCATGGTTAGGTTTGATTCCGTTACTGGCGTCGCTTCTCCCGCCTGAAATCATCGCGAACCAACAGATCAAGCTTGGTTACCTGCATGACCTTGCCTCGGCTGGTGGCAAAGGGGGCTGGAATCCAGCGACAAAAACGTTTGCAGACACTGCTGCAGCCATTTACTTCGCTTACGTTCGTCAGATCGGCGCCGGTGCAGTCGCTGCTGGTGGTTTTGTGACCCTGCTGAAAACGTTGCCGACTATCTGGTCGTCTCTCGAAGCCAGCTTAGCCGCACTGAAAAAGAGATCGGCCGGTATCGGCGAGGAACGTACCGAAGACGATCTTTCCATTCGTGTCGTTGGCTTTGGCAGCCTCGGTTTGATCATTCTTATGATGATACTGCCTCAGATACCCGGCTACAGTATCCTCAGTAAGTGCGTGCTTGGAGTACTGATTATTCTGTTTGGATTTGTATTTGTCTCCGTCTCGAGCCGAATCACCGGACTGATCGGCACCAGCTCCAATCCAATTTCCGGTATGACGATTGCAACGATCATGGGTACCTGTCTGGTATTCCTCAGCATCGGCTGGTCCGGATTCAAGTATGAGCCGTTGGTGTTGGTCGTCGGGAGCATGATCTGTATCGCTGCCGCTAATGGAGGGGGAACTTCCCAGGACTTGAAGACCGGGTTCCTGGTGGGTTCAACACCTCGCTATCAGCAATTAGCATTGTTTGTCGGAGCGGTCGTCGCTGCGGTAGCGATCGGGCTGACCGTCAAACTGCTCGATGCTCCGAGCCGGGAAATGGTCTCTCAAGGTGTTCTGCATCGGATCGGGACAAATCAGTATCCCGCGCCTCAAGGCACACTGATGGCGACGCTCATCAAAGGCCTCCTGTCGTTCAATCTCGATTGGCAGTTTGTTCTGGTCGGAGCGTTTCTCGCGATCACCATGGAACTTTGCGCGGTCAATTCGCTTTGCTTTGCCGTTGGCGCTTATCTGCCCCTTTCAACGACTCTACCGATTTTTATTGGTAGCGTCATTCGCGGCGTAGTGGATCACCGGACCAGGAAAACGACAGCTCCGCCGGAGAACGAAGAGCTGAAAGCCGGTAACCTGTTCGCGACTGGATTGGTAGCCGGAGGCGCCATAGCTGGGGTCATCGTTGCCGGCCTGATGCAGGTGCCAGGACTCGGCGATTTCCTTCCCAAATTGAATCTAGAAAAAACGCTCACAGCTGCGCTCGGCGAAGGCGGATACAGCCTGCTCGGTGTCGCTTTCTTCGCCGTAATGGGAATCGTTCTCTACCGGATCGGCGCCAGCAAAAAGAAGCTCACCTGAACAAAACGCGCGGAACGCCGTGATGGCGAACGGGGGTTGATTGCCGTCGCGAAGCGACGACAAAACTCAGCCAGGGGGTGAGC
>JBKPCS010000037.1:0-9170 GCA_046727495.1 bacterium
TAGCACCATTGGCTTCGATATGGTCAGCTGATGCTGGGAGTTCGGCAAAATGGGGGCGTTGTTTAGCGCGTTTAGTAGAGCGCTGCAAGGTGCCACCGAAGGTAAAAGCTTCTGCGCAGGAAGCTCTCCGGCCAGCAGCGCTGAGTATGAGATGTGAATCGGGGAATACGGAAGTGGCCGGCTACGACAAAGTGAAAGAGAAGAGCAAAAGAGAACGGATGTCTGGCCGTTCGCGTCCTCCGACAAAAAGCGAGTACCAAATGCTTGCCGTCTTCCGCTATCATCTCCGCCAGTTTCTACAATTTAGTGAAGAAGCTGCCCAAGCGGCCGGTCTAACCCCGCGGCAATACCAGGCACTGCTTGCTATCAAAGGATCGTCTCGAGCAGAACGTTTAACAATCGGCGACTTGGCGGAGCAGCTTCAGATTGTGCACCATGCCGCGGTTGAATTGGTTGATCGTCTTTCTGCTCAGGATCTGGTCGAGCGACGCTCTAGCCTGGACGATCGGCGCCGGGTTTTCGTGCAGTTGACTCGCGGCGGCTCCAGGATTCTGGACAAGCTGTCTGCGGCGCACCGGGGCGAGCTTCGCCGATTGGGTCCTGACATTCTGACTCTGTTGGACGACCTGGTTACAGGAGGGGAAAACGAAGCAGCACCTGCAGAGCTGGGTTTCTCCGGGCATTGAAAATATATCGTAGAACGATGTATCATTGAACATCTTGGTGCCGGTTGTTGTCTAATTTCTAAGGAGAGGAGTGAATCGGATGAAGAGTGAAGAGTCCAACAAACCAGCGGCAATTGCCGGTTCTGGTACGGTCTCGACCCCAATTTCGTCGGATGAACTTGCGGCCATGGGCGTGCCAATCGGAAGATTTGCCGGGACGGCCGACATGGTAGTGAGAATACGCAACGGTAAACCGATTGCGGCGAACACCGGAGGTCAGGGCGGCGGTCAAAATTAAACCGACAGTATACGGCCCAGAATAGGGCAGCTTTTGCGCGCCAAGCGTGGCTGGATCAGACTAGTGGCTTGGCGGTACGCATTGATCTGGCCAAAAAGGCCAGAGCGTAAATGTGGTGAGGAAGCCTTTGCGCTCCAATTGCCGGTGAGCGGCGTGTAAAGTTTCAATGTCGATTCGCTCGGGATGACCTTGGACGAGCGCCTCGGTCTTCATCAGGTGAATAAACGTCTCCAGATTGGCCCGGGCAATGGCCAAATAGGCTGGAGAGAGGCAATCGGTCATCTGCATTCTCTCGACGCCCATAGCAATCCAGGCTTGCGAAAAGCGACTGGCGATCGGGCCAATGTCGATTTTACCAAGCGCTTTAACGGCGGTCAGCCAAAGGTCCTGGCGGCATGCGTTAACGCTTAGACGCGGCGTTCCCCCGGTGTCCGGCGAACCGCTGTCGCTTGGCGAAGCGGTGGAATTCTTCATAGAGCAACAGAGGAATCTATCATCGAGAAATATATCGTGCAACGATAGTTCGATCTGGCAGA
Organism: bacterium; assembly: GCA_046727495.1. GTDB lineage: Bacteria > Verrucomicrobiota > Verrucomicrobiia > Chthoniobacterales > JAFAMB01 > JBKPBY01. The sequence continues at coordinate 1,500 of JBKPCS010000037.1, forward strand.
GGGAGATTAGCCGGGCAACACGCCCTGGTGCGTCGAATCTTTGCGAGCGATCCGGAACGGTTCAATCCGGGGTGGTTAACAGCTCGTTCGAGAGAATATCGGGATGTCTGCCCCTGAGTTCCAGTTTGCTCGATCTCCGATGATGAGATTTCGTCTCGGAGGCGAATCGTGTGGTTGTCGTTTTCCGATCGACTCGAGTCGCGAACGATTGCGTACCCGAGCGACACGGCAGCGGCGGCAAGTTGGCTCTCTTAGGCTGGCGGGGTCAGAATTTTAGGGCGATTTCGGACCAAACAGATGTTGGGTGAACGTAAAAACAATATACCCGGAAACATTGCCGGGCTTTTCATTGGAAAAGTAGATAGCGGGATTCATTTGGAAAAACTCGGTGGGTGTCCAGGTCGCGCCCAGGGTGAAGAAGTTTTGCTTTCCACTCTGAAAATCTACCTGAAGGCGAAACTGTTTGGTTATGTCGTAAGCGTATCCCAAAACTGCTTCGCCCCGACTATGAACGACCTGGATCCCGGCAATAAACTTATGATGCTCCGTGTAGTAGCCGCCTAACATGAACGGCTGGGGAGGCTGGTGGCCCTTAGTTGACCAGTTGACGAAGCCGGTTGTAAGAAGATAGGGATCCTTTTGAATCAGTGCCAGTTGCGTACCGAAAATGGTCTCCTTCGGTTGGAGTCCTTGGAAAACTGCGACCTCGAAAAACTCTGTTATGCCGAGCTCGGCTTGGAACTGGTACGGATTGCCGATCTCTTTTGCCATCCATTGGAAACTGAGCGAAAGGTCTCCCATTGGTTGAACATCCGGAGTCACTATCTGGCTAAGACCTTTTGTTGTGGCGCGCGCGTCAAAAGGAAGAAGGTAAATTAGAAAGAGTAATGCTCTGATAAGTCTTAGGAGTGTCTTCAACTGGGCGCGCTTGGCAGCAGCTTGTGAATCTCGGTGGCGAATCATGTCTGATGAGTCCGGTTATCGGCTAAGGTCAAGTTTGGCTAAATTAGTGCAGACTAAGTATTTAAACTGCGACTAAATCAAGCTGCTTTTTTTTGACAACCAAACCTCAACCACTCGCAACCGTTTACTCTCGAAAAATCGGGCGCCGCCAACCTGGTCAGGCGCTATTAAGAAACGCGAGAGCGCCCGATTAAAAGAACTTTATCTTTACAAGCCTGTAACGAGCGGGCGGATTTGGCAACGCTCCAGCGGTGGTTACCGCTTTCCGGTCGAGCTTGAAGCTCAACCCACAGTCAATCCAGAGGATTGGACAGAAGCTTCGAGCTTCACCGTGGGTTGAGCGTCTCGCTCGACCTGGCGCACTAAGAGATTAGTGGACCGGACTAAATTGTCGGACGGACTAAAGATTAAATTTTCTTTAAGTGCGAGGACGCCAGGCCAACTGATGGACAAAAAGAGCCAATGCAAGTAGAGCGAGTTTTGTTTGATCTAACCCGAGACTTCTCGGTTCAATCTCTCGGCTGGTCCTGCCCAGCCAGGTGAAGCAGTTGAAGGATTTCGCTTCGGAGCTGGAGGAATTCTGGACGGCTGCGATCACGTGGTCGGTCGATCTCCACCGAGATCGTTCGCTCGACTCGCCCGGGGCGCGGAGTCATGATGAGAATGCGATTGCTCATATAGATGGCCTCATCGATATCGTGAGTGACCAGGAGCATCGTGGTGAGACGGGCCTGCCACAGACGCAAAACTTCATCCTGCATGCGCATGCGAGTAAAGGCATCTAGAGCGCCAAGCGGTTCGTCTAGCAGAAGCACTTTGGGATGAGTGATAAGCGCTCGCGCCAGTGCAGCGCGCTGTGCCATGCCGCCTGAAAGTTGGTGAGGATAAACATCAGCAAACCCTTGCAAACCGACCAGGTGGATGAATTCGTCAACCTCATGGCGTTTCTCGCCGAGCACGCCGAGCGCCGCGAGACCGGACTGAATGTTCCGCCGGACAGTGAGCCACGGAAACAAGTTGGGATCTTGAAAAACCAGTCCACGCTCTGCGCTCGGCCCGGTGATTGCCTCGGTTCCCACTCGCAGCTCACCCGAGGTCGGAAAATCCAGCCCGGCAATCAGGCGGAGGAGCGTTGACTTCCCGCAGGCGCTGGGACCAATGATCGAAATGAATTCCCCAGCGTCAACGAAAAGAGAGACGCCACCCAATGCGAGTGTGCGAAGGTTCGCGCGATCTGTAGAAGGGAAGTCCTTCGTTACATCTTTTACATGCAATGACGATCCTTCTTTGGTAAGGCGGTCGACGAAGCTGCTCACCATTTGATGACACCTTTTTGCCAGGCAAGCACATGGTCGCGAACCTTGAACAGAGCCGTCATTATCGTTGAAAAGAAAGCGGCCATAATCAGAAGGGCCGCATAAACTTTTCCATACTCTGCCCAGCCCTGGGCCCAACCCACGTACCAACCGAGACCTGATTTCACACCCACGGTCTCGGCCACCACCAGCGTCAAAAACGAAGCTCCAAGTCCCATGAACAACCCTATGAAGATACTCGGCATCGCCGCCGGGATGGCAACGCGGAAGATGAGGTACGTCCGACTTCCGCCCAGCGTGCGAGCGACGTCGAGGTAGGATGTCCGAGTGTTGGAAATACCGGAAGCAGTCAGCATGGTTACGGGAAACCAGACTGCCAGCGCTATCAGAGCAATCGCGGAAAACATGGCCGAGGGTGAGAGGACCATAGCGAGCGGAATCCACGCTGTCGCCGGAATTGGACCGACAATCTTCAATACTGGCATTCCCCAATAGCGAGCGTGAGGAAACCATCCGATACAGATCCCGCTGAATAAACCGGCCGCCACGCCTAGCGCGTAGCCGCAAAGCAACAGAAGCAACGAATGCCAAGTGCTATCGAAGAGAACCGCCCAATCGTTGACCAAACTCTGTAACACGCCGGCCGGGCCAGGGAAGTAGGGCAAAGGAAGCAAGCGCAACACGGAAGTCAGAAGCTCCCACGCGGCCATAACCAAGACTGCGGTAGACACCAGGGGGCACATACCTCGCATCCAGTTGCGCAGCCCGGACCAAAGAGGCTGCAAGAATGCTGCACCAACGGCGGCGAGAAACAGGCCACTCAAGAAATAGGTATACAACAATGTTTGGCCGGGCGGCTCGTTCCTCGATCCAAACCAGTGAAGAACTAGAGCGACAGCGGCCGCTAACGGCACCGCCAACAACGTCTGCCATCGCGCGTTCTCGGCATACTGCACACGCCGTTCCGGAGCGTGCTCCGATCGTCTGAGCGCACGGCTTGACATCGATTACTTCTCTCCCGGAGAGCAGCACGAAGCGAGATTCAAGGTGCCCATATTAGCGGCAAGTTCCGTCTTCAACCGGAAGTCTTCGTCTGCGGGCACCTGACCGTCGGCGAGTTTATTTACTTGAAGACTCTGGACCCACTCGTCCGACACCCCATCCAAGTGAACGAAGGCCTTGTTTGCTAAGCCTGCAACATCCGTTGACGGGACGAGCATTCCTGCATTCTTCATTTCCTTAGCCGCTGACTTCACAGCGTCTTCAGCCCCTACGACACTTGGGATATAACGTAGATGAGAGATCGCGACCGTGTTGAGCTCAGGATTGGAAGCGAGATACTTTTTCTCAACCGAGAGCCTCGCGGCAGCAGCCGGATTTGTCTCGACCCACTTGGCGCCTTTTAACAAAGCTCGCGTTGCTGCAGCCGCGGCCTTCGGATTGTTGGCCAGGAATTTCCCGTTCACAACTACCGCGCAACAGTACTCATCTTTGTACGGCGCGTCGGTAGCTTGATCTGCCACGTTCCGAACTTTGCCACTAGCCAAGAGGAGCGTACCGATCGGCTCGGAATCGGCCACTGCATCGACTTGTCCCTTTTCCAGTGCCAGCCCAAGTTCCCCAGACGGGAAGACGGTCCAGCTAACATCTCGGCTAGCGTCTATGCCGTTAGCAGTCAACACGCGGTTGGCAAAGATGAACGGCGGCGTTCCCATGCCTGGTACGCCAATCCGTTTCCCGCGCAGATCCTTTACCGTTTTGATGTTGCCATTGGCCGCCGCTTGGACCCGGAGGCAGCCTTGATGGATTCCAGCAGTGAATTTTACGTCTAAGCCCTGCTCGATCGGCTTCAGCAGGTACATGATCAGATGATGCGTAATATCGAAGCCGCCCAATGCCAGCACATCCTTATATTTCGACCATTCGCATTTAACCAGTTCGACATCCAATCCCTCCTCTTTGAAGAAACCATTCTCGACTGCACAAAAAATTGGTGCCTCACACGTGATGCCAATATATCCGACTCGGACTTTCGTGAGATTTTCTTTGGCCGTCGGAGGCGTTGCTTTGTTCGTATCACAACCGACGACGAGCAGCGTAGCGCAGAAAACAGCGGTGAATACGTCGCGCAAAAAAGGCATGATGCAAAGTATTGGCGGTAAAATCGGAAAGAAAAGCGAAAATTCTCAGAGCGCCGAGTAAGCGCGCCACCCTGACTTAACGCCCGTTGGAAGATCGCTTCGCCAAAACGAAAACCGGCAAGGCGGCGAGTTGTAGCAGAACAGAGAAGACGACCAGTGCTGGGACCAACTTGTCGTACAACCAGCCCATCACGGCACTACCGGCAAACCAGGCGATTCCGAAGCCGGTATCGAAAACACCGAAAGCGGTGCTCTGCCTTTCCGGCGGGATAACGTCCACCAGCACAGCTTTCAACAATGAGTCCTGCGCGCCCATACCGATTCCCCAAAAAGCCATGCCGACAACAGCCGCAGCAAACCCTCCGAGAAAAACGAGCGGTGCAAACAACGCGGAGAGAAAAAACGATAGAAGAAGAATCGGAAGGCCGAACTTGTCCAGTAACCGGCCGAAAACGAGAGCGCTGATGGCTCCTAGAGCCATTGCCAAGGAGTACAAGACGGGAGTCACGCTTTGCGGAACAATTGCGGCCTTTTGAAAGCGGAACGCGATGAGAGCGAAATCCGCGAAGCCAACGGCGATCAATCCGCTCGCCGCAACGTAGAGCCAGTACGGTTTGGAAAATCCTTTTACTTGAATCGGTTCTGGCGCGTTTTTCTCCAATTCGTGCGGACGTGGATACAGGATTCTGGCTACAACTAGAGTAGCCAGAGAAGAGCTGAGATCAACAGCACCGCAAATGCGTTCTGATAGCTCCCGCGCAAGTATAAGATTAAGGCAGTAATGAGCGGGCCGATGGTTGCTCCAGCTTGATCCAGCGCCTCGTGCAGCCCGAAGACCCAACCGTGCCCAAGTGTTTGGCCTGCGTGGGAGATCATTGCTTGAACCGCAGGCCGCCGAATGGCTCTGCCAGTTCTCTCAACCACTATCAGCGCAGCGGCGGCGGGCCAGTTCCCGGCAAGAGCCAGCGCAGGAACAGCCAGCAGATTTGTGGCGTATCCCACAAAAATGAACGCCCAGTACTGGTGAGTGCTATCCGCGAAGTAGCCGGACACCGAGCGAAGACCGTAACCGATGAGCTCGGCAAAGCCGACAATGAGACCAATCGCGGTCGCGCTCGCGCCCAATGAACCGAGGAAAGGGCCAGTGATACCTCGGGCTCCCTCATAGGTCATGTCAGCAAATAAGCTGACAATGCCGATGGTGACGACAAAACGGAAAGCACGATTGGCGATGCGCATTTTGGACTCCTCCTGTTTCATCGGACAAGAGCGTGGCGAGCTGTTGCTACACAGAAAGAGACCGCCACAAATGGCTGCAGTCCCGACGAGGATCCAGGGCGCGATTTTCCAGAATTGCAGACAACAGAAAAGGAGCAATGCTAGCGAAAGGCTCTTCGGGGAATCAATCGCACTGGTCCATATCGGCTGATAAAGCGCGGCCAAGAGGACGCCGACGACTGTGGCGTTTGCTCCGGCCAAAACTGCTCGGGCGCTGGGGGAGCCGCGCAAGCGATTCCAGAATGGCAGGAGGCCATTTACCAGCAGCATTGGCGGCAAGAGAATAGCAAAGAGGCACCATAACCCGGCAAGCCATCCGGTCGGATATCCGCTTTTGGCCGTTCCCAGATATGCGGCAAACGAAAAGAGCGGTCCGGGCAAGGATTGTGCGAGACCGTAACCCGCCAAAAATGCGCTGTTGTCTTCCCATCCTTTGGGAACGACTTCGGCTTGCAGTAACGGTAGTACTACATGGCCTCCGCCGAATACCAAAGAACCCGAACGATAGAAGCTATCGAACAGCGGCAACCATCCATCACGTTTTCCCGCGGCCAATGCAGGAACCAGCAAAAGGCAAAAAGCAAATAGCGCCAAAGAAAAAAACGCTAGCCGGCGGCTTGGCAACAACGGGAAAGGCTCGGCGGTCTCGGTAGCAGCTTTTGTGGAGAGTAATTTCCAACCGGCTACACCGCCAAGTCCGATGACCAGGATCTGTATCCATGAGTTGTTAGCCAGAAGAACGACAACAGCCGCTAGGACCGCGAAAGTCACGCGCAGCCGATCGGTGCAGAGCTTGGTCGCCATCTACCAGACGGCTTGGGCGACCACAGCCACGGCGACTATTTTCAACCCGTGCAACCACCCAGCCGCTTCTTGATTACCAATCCATCGAAGTCCGTACGCCGCCAGAATCATCAGAACGCCGGATGGCAGAGTAAATCCGAACCAGGCAGCGATTGCTCCAGGGAGTCCGCTGCGCGTTATGCCAATTGAGTAACAGACCTGGCTGCTAGTTGGACCAGGCAAGAATTGGCAGAGCGCCACCAGATCGACGAATGATTGATCGCTCAGCCAGCGGCGCTGCTCCACGAACTCGTGGCGAAAATAACCAAGGTGAGCGATTGGGCCGCCAAACGAAGTCAGGCCAAGCCTCAAGAAGACCAGAAACGGTTTCAGAACGCCTCTGCCGATATCGAATGGTTCTCCTTCTTTTTTAGACCCCTGGTCAACGTGAAGACTCTTGCTTGGCTTCAGGTCGTTCTTCATCGTGAGCGGTTTACCAAACGCACAGGGTCTTTTGCGGGTGCTGCTCTTTTGGGTTAGTTCGGCTTCGCGCCGACGATCTGGCAGCTACCGGACCGCCCTTCTACATCAGGTATACTCAACGAGCCGCATGAAACCAAAGTCCATGTGGAGGTTTTGGTGGCAGTGAAACAATGTGAGTCCATCGGAGTCCGGAAGGTTTCGGCGTGAGCTGGTAGCCGACTTGGCCGTGGGGAGGGATGACCAGGCTCCTTTCTTCGCCAGAACCGTCGACCTCTGAGGGGATCAGCTGTCCGTGCCAATGGACAAACTCGGGAGTATCGGTGTCGTTGAACACCCGCACTGAGATCTGCTTTCCTTCTTTCAGCCTGATAAGAGGACCTGGAACCTGGCCGTTGTAACCGATGGTGCTGATGGTTTTCTCTTTAGCCACATCGGCGAGTACGGGGCCAATTCGCAAGGTGACGTCAGCTCCTTCAGCTGGTGCGGCCGGCGTTCCCATCGGCATCGGCATCGAATTCTGCGCAATCGTGGAGATTGGCAGAACCAGGCCGCCGCTGGCCAATGCGCTTCTGAGTAGAAAATCGCGTCGCGAGAAAGGTTGGGATCTTTGCGAGTCCATGATTTGTAGACGGTTCCAATAGAAACACAGATTACACTATCTGTCTCTTATACACATCTCCGAGCCCACGAGACCGCATTCCGTATCT
>JBKPCS010000038.1:0-12031 GCA_046727495.1 bacterium
TGAGAAGTGATAGGGAAACGCCGGGATCGAGCGGGATCGAGCGAGATCGAATGGGAACTGAAAACTGAAAACGGAAAACTGAAAACCATTAACTGACCTGTCCGTCATAGCCTTGGCGAAGGGGGAAATCCGTTAACTGCTTCGTTTGGATACGAGAGCATCATGCGGCGCGACCGAATCTAAAAATGAATAGGAAACCGCCAACGGTTCTTCCAGCGGCGTGAAATGGCCGGCTCCCTTGATCAAACAAAACTCCGATCCCGGGATCTGACCCGCGAACTCTTGGTGGGCTGCCACTGGGGTACGTCGGTCCTCGTCTGACCGGAGATCTTTTTCGCCAGGCCGGCGAGCGGGATCGAGCGGGATCGAGCGCGAGCTGATACGCTGATACGCCGATACGATGTTAGTCACACATCCCCATACCGATGAACCTGCGCACATATCGACCGGAGGCTATCCTCAAGGTTGCCTGATGCGGCTTTAAACGAGTTAGCGTCGATTGTTAATGGCGCTCCAAGTACAACCAGCGGTGCGCCGTACTCCGGCGCCCGGATTGCCTCTTCGATTGATAGACCGCCAACTGCCTGAACGGGTACCCTTACGGCCGCAACAACTTCGCGCAACTGATCAAGCGGATGAGGAACTGGCTTGCCTGCAGCGGCGAGCCCGCGCCGTTCGTCGTAGCCGACGTGATGAATCACAAAGTCGCAACCGAACTCTTCCAACCTGCGAGCAGCATCGATCTTGTCCGGGGCTGCCAAATTGTCGCCCATAACCTGGATGCCGAAATCTTTGCCTGCTTTCACAACCATTTTGATCGTTTCCGCATGAGCTCGCTCCATGACGACTACGTGAGTAGCACCTGCTTTCGCCATCATTTCGGCTTCAAGCCAGCCGCCGTCCATAGTCTTCAGATCGGCGACGATTGGCACGTTTGGAAATTCGGCCCGTAAGGCACGAACACCGTTCATGCCCTCTGCAATAATTAGCGGGGTTCCCGCTTCTAACCAATCGACTCCGGCGCGTAACGCCAATTGAGCAGTGGTCAGGGCCTCAGGGATTGATGTTAAATCGAGCGAGATTTGGACAACCGGTTTCATTCGGTAAAATGCTGATCGATTTTTGTTTTCAGGAATCGGACTGATTCGCGCAAATCCTCTATCCCGTTCATGCCATCCTCGATTGAAATCCAGGAGCTGAACTTCACCGAATTCAGGGTCGAAAGAATTCGATCATAGTCATTGAGTCCTCTGCCGATGATACCGTGCGCGAGACGGGCTGCGTAACCGGCAGCATTCTCTTCCCGTCGAAGATCTTCCAAAGTACCGGTCTTGAGATAACGGTCGCTGGCATGCATCGACGCAACCCGGTGTTTCACGCGCTCTAAAAGTTCTAAAGGATCCTCACCGGCGAGGAGGGTATTGGACGGATCATAGTTGACGCCAAACCACGGCGAATCAATCTGTGAGATGATTGCCGTGAAGATATCCATCTTTTGGGCAAACTCGGGATATTGCCAGTAATTGTCCTTATAGTGATTTTCCATTGTTAGAACCACGCCATGCTGTTCCGCGACTGGCAGAAGGCTTTTGATAACGCGGACCACTTGAGCAATACCGGCTTCCGTGGATAACTCAGGCCGCCGCTGACCAGACAGAACACGACAGAATCGGCCACCGAAGGATGCGGTGATTTCAATCATCCGAATTTCCCGGTCGATTTCCTCCCGTAACCGATCTGGATCAGTCTGGGTAAAGTCCGGCGAGCAGCAAAGCATCGGCATTTGTAGCCGGTGCCTTTCCAAGGATGCCTTGGCGTCTTTAATGAACCGCTCGTTATCTTCTATAAATCCTGAATAGAACTCGACTCCATCCACGTCGAGAGTGGCAGCGATTTCGATCCACTCGCCGAGTGTCATGGTGCGATGCACGCATAGCTCGTCCATGTAGCATTTTGGAAAAACGGCGATCGTTGGCTTCATCACATTGCTCTAGCTGGGTTCCGTCCGATCATAGGAAATTGCTCGAGCTCAACGACCGCACCATTTACCAGCGCTGCCTCGTCTGAGATGAAATAGACAGCTGCCCAGGCGACATCTTCTGGCGAAAGCAAGCGCCCCGAAGGAGCAAAAGTCTTTGGCACCTTGGTCGGCCAATCATCCGGCAGGCCCTCTTTCCTTTTTAGTTCGTATTCATTCGGCGTGAGAGTCCATCCCACGTTGAGCTGATTGACGCGGATGCCTTCCGGCCCATAGGCGTCTGCAACGTTGCGTGTCAGCGTCATCAATCCACCTTTGCTGATGGAATAACTAAACAGTTCGCGTTCACCACAGTAAGCATTGACCGATCCGATATTTAGGACGCGCCCATGCCCTTGGTTTCGAAATTGAGGCATAGCTGCCTGGATCAAAAGAAATGGAGCCCGCAAGTTAACCGCAATAATTTGATCGAACATTTCGCTGCTGGTGTTTTCAATGTTATCGCGTGTTTTGTCCGCAGCGTTGTTAACAAGGGCGTCGAGGCGATCAAAGTGTTTGATCGCTTCCCGGACGATGCGACCACAGCTAGACGGGTCAGCCAGGTTACCTACGACGTAAGCAGCGGTTCCGCCAGCGGCCTCAATGCCGGTAACGATCTCTTGCGCGGCCGACTCTTGTATCCCGTGCACAATTACTAAAGCTCCTTGACTGGCAAAAAGACGTGCTATGCCTTCGCCAATGCCGGTAGTAGAGCCGGTAATCAGAACGGCCTTGCCCTTAAGCCGTCCACCCGATTCTGGATCTTTCATATTGAAACCCTGTTGGGCGAAGCCTCTTTCGCGTTTCGCGTTTCGCGTTTGGCGTTTCGCGAAAAGAGAACTGAAGTCCGCGGAGAAAAATAGTCACGGGTTGAGAACTCCCTTTACAATTTCTCCTGAGTGCATTGCCTCGAAGAGCTCACGCCATTCGGTGAGTGGAGCTACGCGGTTAAGAATTAGATCGAGGTCGATCTTACCAGTGTCGAGCAGAGAGATCACTGTCTCCCAGGTTTCCCAATTGTGCGAAAAGCTCCCTTGGAGAGTCACCGCCTTCTGTACCAGCGGATCGAGCGAATAGTTAAAAGGTTGCGGGCCCCAACCCACCTTCGTGATTTGACCGGCCGGACGGACAATGTCCAATGCGAGCTTCAGCGAGGCGGACACGCCTGCGGCGTCGATCACCAGGTCAATGCCGTACCCATCGCCAAAGTTTTTGATCCAATCGACAACGTTATCCTTTTGCGTGACTAGCGTTGTGTCCGCACCGATTCGTCGGGCAATTTCCAGTCGCCTGGCGTCAGCTGGGGTGCCAACGACGAGCAGATGTCCGGCTCCGGCTAATTTGGCCATCAGGGCACAGAGAAGCCCTATAGGGCCTGGGCCGACGACAGCTACCGTGTCACCCGGCCGCGGTCGAGAATTGACACAGACGGCCTGATAGGCCACACAGCAAGGCTCTGTCAGAGCCGCTTTTTCAAAAGAGAGCGAAGCCGGCAGACGGTGCAGGCAACGGGCCGGAACCCTGACAAACGGAGCCATAGCGCCATCAACTCCATAACCAAAGCCGAGCCGTTTGGGATCAAGGTTATATAATCCCTGTCGGATGAACGGAGAGTCCGAAGGAAGAACTGCCGCTGTCTCGCTAACGATACTTTCTCCCTCTTGAAAACCGTGAACGCGGCTTCCAACTTTCGTGATCACACCGGAAAACTCATGTCCCAAGACAACCGGATAATTCACGCGCCAGCTATGTGTACCTTCGTACTGATGAATGTCGCTGCCACAGATTCCGACTGCCTTCACCTGGACCAGCACTTCTTCTTCGTTAGTCTCTGGGACAGGAAGTTCCCGCAATTCAGCGGAATGTGGTTCGCTGGAAAAATTGACTAATCCGGTCATGAAGCGCCTCCGAAAGACTTAAGCGCTGCCGCCGCAATTTTTCCATCCGAAACTGCTATCGAGTGCTAGTGCTAGAACGCTTCCTTCGGAAGCGGTTAACGGTCGACCGTCTTCCGTCGACCGTCGACCGTCAACTGAGCGTGGGTAGCGCTTCCGAACAAAGCAGTTAACGGTTTTCAGTTCCCGCTCGATCGCGGTCGTTCCTTTTCCGCTAGCACTAGCACTCGATTACTCCGCGGCGCGACAGCCGCGATTCATCATCTGGCTAACTGCTAGCGGTTAATTCGGTCAACCACTCGCGAAGAGTCGAACCGATAGCTTTGGGATTGTCCTCTTGGAGGTAGTGAATACCAGGACCAATGTGGATCACCCTGCAATTGTTTAGTCCGCTGGCAAACCTCTCGGCGAAGGCGGGCGAAACCAGCGCTCCGGGATCTCCGGCGAAAAGCAGTTTCGGGTAAGAGGACTGCGCCAATGCACGGTGTGCCTCCCCGATTGTTGAATACACATCCGCCGGCTCTCCCGCGATCGGCAGTTCGTTCGGGAACCTCCAGGTAGGCAGGCGTGATTCACGAGTGGGAAACGGCGCACGATAGACAGCCATCTCGTCTTCAGTCAGTTTTCGGACGGTTGCCCCAGGGAGTACCCTTTCCACGAATGCGTTCTCATCGAGAATCATCTTCTCCCCTACACCTGGTGTTCTGAACTTCTGGAAAGTTTCGATCGCGGATGGATGAAAATCATTCCAGGCCGGCATAGGACGGATGAACTCCATGAAAGCTAGAGCCCGGACGAACTGCGGCCTGCGCGCTGCCAGGTGAAACGCCAGTGCCGTTCCCCAATCTTGCGCCACAAGGTAGGCGGACGAGATACCTGCTTTATCCAGAAAGGCGTCGAGGTAGCGGACCTGATCGAAAAACCGATATTCGATATCCGGTTTCCCCGATTGGCCGAACCCGATCAGATCCGGCGCGATGCAGTGCCCTACGGGCGCAACCAGCGGAAGGATGTTCCGCCAGATGTACGATGAGGTCGGATTTCCGTGCAGAAAGAGCACTGTCGGCGAATCAGGACTCCCCGCTTCGCGGTAGGCCATGGTTGAATCCAAAACAGCAACCTGAGGTAAAGCGACGTCAGCTAGTGTAGTCATTTGTTCTCCTTGAATACAGTTTCGAATACGATCTTCTTAAAACGGTCGAGAGCGTGTGGCCCCTGATCCACCTTCATGCGCAGAATTGCGCCTTCCCATGATGCCAACAAAAACTCCGCCAGATCGATCGGCTCGAACTTCGAGTCGATTTCTCCTGCGGCCTGAGCCTCCGCGATGCATTGAGCGAATGGCGTGCGCCACTCGCGAAAGATTTGCTCTAGTTGTTTGCGCAAAAGCTTGCTTTGCAGACTCGCCTCAAGGCTGAGATCGCCGATCAGACATCCTCGGCTCCACTTCGCACCTTGCAGCCTCCTGCTAATGATGTCGAGATAGCGTTTGAGCCGCTGCCGAGGTGTAAGAGACTTATCGTTGAGGGCTTCGCTCACCACAGTCTTCAGATCGGCAAAGTAGCGATCCAAGACCTCTCGGACGAAAGCTTCCTTCGACCGGAAGTGATTGGTAAAGGAACCGTGCGGAGCCCCAGCGGCAGCGCAAATATCCCGTACACTCGCTCCCTGGTAACCGGATCGAAACATCACGTTCAGACCAGCGTTCAAGATGTCTTCCCGCAGCGAGCGTCGACTCATGGCAGAACTAATACGTACGTACGTATTAATTGCAAGCGCGTTTTTGCCAAATTTCGCGGCGGCGATACGCCCATACCCCGACACGCCGATACGCCGACACGCCGATACGCCGATACGCCGACACGTCGATACGCCGACACGCCGACACGAGGGTGTTTGATCTTTGTTCTCTATAGCTGACCTTATCTCCGAAATTCTATGACTAAGCTGAACGGTACCGTCGCAGTAGTCACCGGCGCAGGACGCGGGATCGGGCGCGAGATCGCGCTTCATCAGGCGCAGGGCGGCGCCAAGGTCGCCGTCCTGGCGCGAACGGCACGCGAGATAGAGGAGACTGCGTCACTCATCAATGGGGAAGGGGGGACAGCAATCGCCATCCCGATCGATCTGGTCGATCGCCTTGCTGTCGAGGATGCACTCGGTCGGATCGCAAAAAAATTTGGCGCGATTGATTTGCTGGTCAACAATCACGGCTCCTTCCGCGCCTTCGGCCCAATTTGGGAATGCGATCCCGATGTCTGGTGGCAGGATGTCGAGATCAATCTGCGTGGTACCTTCAACACTTGTCGGGTAGCTGCGCCAGCAATGGTTGCGCGCGGGAAGGGCCGCATTGTTAACCTGGTCGGCGGTGGCACTGGCAACAGCTTCCCGCACGGATCGGGCTATGCATCCAGCAAAGCGGCAATCATGCGTTTCACCGAATGTCTCAACGACACGACCAAAGACCGCGGCATCTTTGCCTTCGCCGTCGATCCGGGACTGGTCCGGACGTCGATGACCGAACTGCAGCTTTTCTCAGACGCAGGTAAGACTTATCTGCCTAACATTCAGGACCTCTTTGACAACGGAGTGAACATTCCGCCTTCACGTGCCGCTGCGCTGATTGCCGATATTGCCGCTGGCCGCTTCGACCCGCTTGCTGGACGGTTGTTGCGCGGTGTCGACGATCCCGAGCTGCTTGAACAGGAGATGGAAGATATTGTCGCCCGCGACGCGCGCGCCCTGCGCTTCAGCGGCGTCGAACAGCGCAAGCTGTAGGTGAGAGGCGAGAGGTTAGAGGTGATGGAACGCCGTGGGCGCGCAGGGGAATTGCACGCAAAGACGCTAGAAGAAAAACCTCACGCAAAGACGCGAAGACGCAAAGGTTCGGACCAGAAAGAGGCGGAGGCCATGAGTTCAGCCCATATGCACTAGCACTCGTCTGATCGAGCGGCATCGAGCGAGATCGAGCGGGAACTGAAAACTGAAAACTGAAAACCGTTAACTGCTTCCGAAGGAAGCGTTCCAGCACTAGCACTAACACTCACACTCATTGAAGGAACCTCACGCAAAGACGCCAAGGTTCGGACTAGAAATATTGGGGTGCGACCGTGCAGGTCCCTCTTTTCTTAGATGTGATTCCAACGCAGATCTGTTAACTCGGATCGAGCGTGGCTAGACCTCGATGAAGTTAGAATTGCAAACACAACCAAGCGTCGGATGACAGTCACAACAAACCGCTCATGAACAGCATGAATAAACAGCGCCATCCCACTCGCATTCAATTGGGCTGATCGACGCTGCTGACGCAAGCACGAATGTTCTCGGTCTCCAGGTCAGGATGATCTATTCTAACCGGTCCATCAATCAAGCCGACCAAGACCTCCGGGCGACCAGCGGTTTGCGCAATCAATGGTGAAAGCCTGACCAGTTCCAACGGTGTCATAAGTCTCTTCTCGTATTACAAATCGATTTCTGCCTCCGACTTTCAGAAATTCTGCAAAGTCTTTTCACATCAAGACGAGGCCTTACCCGATAGGGCCAGGCGACTCACCTTGGTCGAGCTGCTCCTTTTCAGTCAGGTTTTGGAAGTTTTAGCGGCAGATCCCACCTACCCCTGCAGACCCCTGGAACATGGGATTAAAGGCCGGAGGATAAATCCAGAGAAAGAAGGTTAGCAAAAAGCGGGTGCCTTTAGCTGACTGGCTAAGCCGGCACTTCGCTAGTCCCCTAAGAGAAAAGAACCTCGGCTTAATGAGAAGCCAGCTAGTCTTCCGCGGAACCGGCTTTGTGTTCCTGAATTGATCGTCGAGTAACCTCGAGCTTTTGCTTCAAGTCTGCCAGGATCGCTTTGAATTCGGGATCATTCTTGAACCCATCCAGGATCGGATTGTCCAGGCCGAGTGGCAGATGTAACAGGGTTCGATGGGCCAGGAATCGATCCAGGTAGCGATACGCCTCCTGTTGTTGGCCGGCGACGCGATTAGCCCAGGCGACATATAAAGGCACGTCCCATGGAATGTCAGGTTGCGCCGGTCGCTCCAGGCGCTCAAGTCCCCGCTTCAAGACTTCCTCGCTGATTTGTTGAGCTTCGGTTGGTCGGCCAAGCGCTTGCATTCCAAGTGCGAGGTAAATTCTTGCCCAGAAATTTTCGTGGTCCCTTTCAAGGTGAGCGTCGCAAGTGCGAACAACCTCTGGCCAGTCGGCCAACCCGATGGCGCAATAAAGGAGCCCATCGGAAACCGAATAGTTAGTGCTTTGCAGCCTGGGGGCCAAGTGCGTTTCAGGCGGTAGCTGCATAAAGCCGATTCGGGCGTCAAGAAACTGACGCCGCCACATAGCGTGGTAGCACTCCATTAAGTGATAAAGTTGCGGGCTGGTCTCCTGGTCTAGCGCCCGGCGCAGCCATTTCTCCGCCAAATCGGGCATGCCTCCTCGAAAAAGGGTCTCTGTAACATAATAGATCCGCCACGTTTCCTTTGGGTTCAGTGCATAGGCCTTCCCGAAAGCCTGATAAGCTTCAATGAATTGATGCTTCGACAGTGCTCTAATCCCGGCGAGTGCGTTAGCCGTGTCGTCGTCGGGTCCAAGCTCGAGCGCCTTCCGCAGGGCTTCATCGCATTGGGGATACCAACCTTTCCTATAGTAAGCTCTTGCCAGCGTGGTGTAGCTCCGAACTTCGCCAGGGTCTAACGCAATAGCACGCCGGGCGTAGCCCACCGCAGCGTCGAGCAGTCGTTTTTCCCTGCGGAAGCCCTCCTGTTCAAGACACAAGTATGCCAGTCCGGTGTATCCGAGAGCAAAATTGGGCTCCTGTTCGATCGCTTTTCTAAAAAGTTCGCCAGCCTTTTCATTGGCCTCTGGGTCCAGCAACTCCATTAGCGCCATGCCCCGAAGACAAAGATCGTATGCGCTGAGATCCTTCGCCGCTCTCTGATAGGCGCTGACTTGCCCTTCAGGCATTTTCCGCAAACTATGCGAACTGATTGAAAGCCCTGCGTTGATTGCGTCCGTGATGACCGGCAGCGCTTCCAGAAATTTCGACGGGCTCTGGAGACGGCATCGTGGATCTTTTTCCAGGAGCGCCTCAAGCAAAACGACGATCGGTTGCGGGACTCCTTTCAATTGTTCCAGGGGCAGGAGTGCGTGCAGGTGCTGGTGCATCACCTCAGCAGGTGTGCCAACGAAAAGCGGCTTGCCTGTCAACATCACCCAGAGCGTTCCGCCAAGCGAGTACAGATCTGAGCGAATATCTACACCGACTCCGACCCATTGTTCCGGGCTGGCGAACTCCGGCGTACCAACGAAGGCTCCAGGGATTGAAATCGCAGTCTGAGGTCGCGGTTGGTTTATGGCTTTGGCCAGGCCGAGGTCGATAATCTTGACTGTTGCACCGCTGGTCCCCCTCAAGTTGACCATGATATTACCGGGCTTGATGTCCCGGTGCACCAAGTTCTGTTGGTGTACGGCGGCCAAACCCGCAGCGACTTGGCCGGCAACTTCCAAGGCCAGCATCGGCTCGAGCCTACCAGAACGTGTGATCAGGTCTTCGAGCGTCTCCCCTTCGACAAACTCCATGGCGTAAAAGATTTCGCGCTCCCTGGAACCGAGATGATAAACCGAGGCAACGTTTGGGTGGCGAACACTCGCTGCAGATCGTGCCTCACGGAAAAAACGCCGGCGCGCTAATTCTTCTTGGAAAAATTGCAGGTTCAGAACCTTCAGAGCGACCGGGACATGGAGATTCAGGTCAATCGCCTTAAAGGTAATACCCATTCCGCCCTGGCCCAACTCCTGCAAAGTGCCGTCCGGATGGGTAAGAATTTTGTAGTGCCCAAATATTCCGGGGCTAGTCTCTGGGCCGGGAGTCGCAGACAGATCAGGATTTTCCTCATCCAGCGCCCAGTCACCGCCGCTGGCAGGGTCAAGTGCAATCCTGAGAAGACAAACCGGACAAGAAGCCGCTGGATTATTGGCTGGTAGTTTCGTGCCGCAGATCGAGCAGGTACGAGAAGCGGGCGCAGATGCGGATTCTGATGCCTTTGGATCAGCAGGCCCCTTTTCGTCTTCGGCTTTTTCGGTGGAGTTCATTGGGCCAAGTATCCCTCCGCTGCGACCAGCGCCTTGAACAAGCGAGCATCAAAAATCTGCTCGGCGGTGAGTGCTTGATCATCGACTGGCTCGAGCTGATAGCGGCTTTCTACCGCTGCGGCATCCAGGGAAATGAACGCACAAAGCCCGCCACGCTTGATCGCGTGATCTCGGCGGCTTTCCGCTGAAAGGAAATTTTGGAGCGACGCAAGCAAGAACGAGCGGAATCTGCCTTTGTCGGGATCGACCTGGGTCAGGCGGCGGCGTTCCAGCAAATGGATAAAAAAGCTTTGCGTCAGATCCTGTGCATCTTCGGCGGTGTACCCGCGACTGCGGACATGGGCATAAAGCGGATACCAATAGGTTCGATAAAGCTCAGCCAGAGCTGCTTGACCCGCGGGCGTATGATCCTGGGCGGCAAGGAATACGACGCTCCAGTGTGTCGAGCGGAACCTGGCCGCTTCACTGTCGACCGCGCCGTTTTTCGGGTTCACTTAGACCTCCATCTGCGATCCTAAATTCGGGGGTCTCTAGAGCATAACACCTTCCTCCCAACTCTTTGAGAGAATTCGCGGACCCTGGCCCGTTTGGGTGAGAAGGTGAGAAGTGAGAAGTGAGAGGTGAGAAGTGAGATGTGATGGGAAACGCCGGGATCGAGCGAGATCGAGCGAGAACCGAAAACTGAAAACCGAAAACTGAAAACCGAAAACTGAAAACCGAAAACTGACCTGGCCGCCATAGCCTCCTCCTTCGCTAAAGCTATGGAGGACAGGTTGGCGAAGTCGGAAAACCGTTAACTGCTTCGTTCAGAAGCGCAACTCACACTCACACTCACACTCTTATGATAATGCCAACGCAGCTTGCTTGGCGCATTGCCAGAACTTCTCCGCTGCGGGAGAAAGTTGGCTCGCAGGCGCGGCGATGCCGATAATCGCCGGTTTCGGTTCGGGTGTAAGGCGCAACAGCTTCACCCGGTTGCCACAGAGTAAGCGAATGAGTCCGTGACGAGTGCGACTCCTCTACCGGCCTCGACCGCAGGGATTATACTAGAAAAACCATCGTGCTCTTCTACGACTCGGGGCTTCGCTTTGACCTTGGCAAACACGGCGTTCAAATGCCGGTTGTAACCGGGAAATTCCTCTCGGCTGTAGCCGATGAATGGTTCTCGAGCCGCATCCGCCAATGACACAATCTTGCGGCGCGCAAAGGGATGTTTTGGCGAGACCGCAAGGCGGGCACGCTGGTGGATCAGTTCTTCGAATCGCAGTTTGCGAAATGCTGATACGGCTAGAGGAGGAAACACCAACGCAAGCTGTAAGCGACCGTCTTTCAGTCCGGCGAGGTTTTCGTCATTACTCCAGTCGTGTAGCCTGACGCGTACGTTAGGCATCACTTGCTGATACGCGTGCAAGATAAGCGGTAACAGGCGTGCCGTTGGTGTGGGTGAATAGCCGACGTGCAGTTCGACGCCGCCTTCGATCGCGACTGCCCGCGCTCTCTCGACTGCGTCATCTGCTCGCTGCAGCAACTCGCGAGCTTCATTGAGGAACACGCGCCCTGCTTCTGTTAAATGCACCGTTTTGCCGGTGCGCTCCAGCAAGTCGAATCCAATTTCATCCTCCAGGTCGCGAATCTGCCGGCTCAGTGCGGGTTGCGAGATATGAAGTTTCATCGCGGCGCGCGAGACGTTTTCAGTCTCGGCTACCTGCACGAAATATCGGAGATGCCGGAGTTCCACAGATCAAGATGACTTATACCTTTTGGTTATATCGAGACAAGAAACATAGTCTTTCTCAGCGGCATGATTCAGCTGAATCATTTCGCCATGAAAACTTCAATTCTGGTTGCTCGATTGCTGTTGGGCCTGATTTTTCTGGTCTTCGGCCTTAACGGCTTTCTCCACTTCATCCCGATGCCTCTACCTTCCGGAGTCGCCGGTCAATTTATGGGAGCGCTCTTTGTCTCGCGTTATCTGCTAGTGGTCGCTTCGCTTCAGGTGCTTACTGCCGTTTTGCTCCTGATCAATCGG
>JBKPCS010000039.1:0-30113 GCA_046727495.1 bacterium
CGTATATCCTGGTTCTCATAGCGGCCCTTCTGGCGTTTGGCGCTATCTTCCTGAGTGAAGCTCTCGTACGAAAAAAAGCGCCATGAGAATTTGCTTCGAGAACGTCCAGCTGCCTTTGGCCCACTTCTCCCTCAAAATCGATTTCGACATCGAAGCACATTCCATCGGAGTTCACGGAAAGTCTGGGGCCGGTAAGACTTCTTTTCTTGAACTGATTGCGGGAGTCAGACGAGCGGCGACGGGAACGATTCAGTTAGACGATCGAGTGTTCCAAAATAACGGCGATTTCCTTCCTCCGCGCCATCGAGCAATTGGTTACGTGCCGCAAGATCTGGCGATCTTTCCGCATCTGAACGTCCGCCAGAATATATCGTACGGCAGCACGCGGCCGGAAAAGAAATCATCCGTTTCAAGGGAGCAAGTCATCGAGACCCTGGACCTGGGGAAGCTGCTTGATCGTCGAGTTCACGA
Source organism: bacterium (assembly GCA_046727495.1). GTDB lineage: Bacteria > Verrucomicrobiota > Verrucomicrobiia > Chthoniobacterales > JAFAMB01 > JBKPBY01. Next base: position 472 of record JBKPCS010000039.1, read on the forward strand.
TCTATCCGGAGGCGAGAAGCAGCGGGTTGCGCTTGCGCGCGCGATCCTATCCGGACCGGCTCTGATTTTGTTGGACGAACCGTTTGCGGCGTTGGACCCGCAGATGCGGGAGACCGGGCTGAGGCTCGTTGGCACATTGCGTACTCAGTTTGCGATTCCGTTTGTCTGTGTTTCCCACGCGCACGAAGACTTAACCTCATCGTGCGAGGTGCTGATTGAGTTTTCTCAAGGTCAGGTAGTTGGGATTCGTAAGAACGCCGTCAGCGCCGACATTGCCAACAACTCCGGTATAGCAACGCCGTCATCGCCGTCAGCGCCGGCACCGCCGGCATCACTGTAGGGCGGCAGAGCCTGTCCCGCCGTAGCCTTGGCGGAGCAGGACCCTGCCTCCGAAGCCAGCGTGTACCCTTTGCCCTTGTTGACGCTGCTGGCGTTTCAGTTGCCGGCGTTGTTGACAATGTCATCGCCGTCAGCGCCGGCACCGCCGGCATCACTGTAGGGCGGCAGAGCCTGTCCCGCCGTAGCCTTGGCGGAGCAGGACCCTGCCTCCGAAGCCAGCGTGTACCCTTTGCCCTGGTTGACGCTGCCGGCGTTTCAGTTGCCGGCGTTGTTGGCAATGTCGGCGCTGACAGCGTTCCTATACCGGCGTTAGATTTGCCTTGAACTTGATGTAGAATCGGTGCATTCCCCACCCTTCATAAGCGTCCCACTCTGAACCAACACGATGAAGACAGTTTCCGAATTCATTTCTCGCCACTACAGACATTTCAACGCGGCGGCGCTGAAAGATGCAGCTCAAGGCTATGCTGCTCACTTGGATCGGGGCGGCAAAATGCTGGTCACCGTTGCAGGTGCGATGAGCACGGCTGAACTTGGCTTGTCGCTGGCGGAAATGATCCGGCAAGACAAGGTCCATGCAATCTGTTGTACAGGCGCGAATCTCGAAGAGGATGTGTTCAACCTTGTAGCGCACGATCATTACAAGCGGATTCCGAACTGGCGTGAGTTAACTGGAAAAGAAGAGCAGGCCCTTCTCGATCAACACCTGAACAGAGTCACCGACACCTGCATTCCGGAAGGTGAAGCGATGCGAAGAATTGAGGCGGCGGTGCTGGAAGAGTGGATGCAGGCCGATCGTTCGGGGGAAAAGATGTTTCCACATGAATTCTTCTACTCGATCCTGCGAGACGACCGCTTGAAAAAGTTCTATCAGATCGACCCCAAAGATAGCTGGCTGTATGCCGCTACCCAGAAGAACCTGCCGATGTTCGTTCCGGGCTGGGAAGATTCTACTCTTGGGAACATGTACGCTGGGCACTGTATCTCTGGCGATGTGAAGAATGTTCATACTGTCCGCACCGGGATTGAGTACATGATCTCACTGGCAGACTGGTACACAAAGACCTCAGAACAATCCTCGATTGGATTCTTCCAGATTGCCGGAGGTATTGCCGGCGACTTTCCAATTTGTGTCGTGCCGATGCTTCACCAGGACCTGCGACGCGACAATGTCCCGCGATGGGGCTATTTCTGCCAGATCAGTGACTCGACCACGAGCTATGGATCGTATTCGGGAGCCGTTCCAAACGAGAAGATCACCTGGGGTAAACTCTCGCTTGATACGCCGAAGTTTACTATTGAATCGGACGCAACGATCGTTGCGCCGCTGATCTTTGCTTGGATTTTGGGATGGTGAGAATGAATCGCCGAGATCGCTGTCAACGCCGACATCGCCGGGAACTGACGGGGATGGCGTCCTAAAACATGGCGACTAAAAAACACAACTACGATGAGAGCAAAATCAAGACGCTCTCGTCGCTTGAGCATATCCGGATGCGAACGGGTATGTATATCGGTCGCCTCGGAGACGGCGCACACTACGACGATGGTATTTACGTCCTGCTGAAAGAAGTCGTCGATAACGCGATTGATGAGTTCATCATGGGTTTCGGCGACGAGATTGACGTTAATATCCAGGACTCGGTTGTACAGGTGCGCGACTACGGACGCGGAATCCCCCTCGGTAAAGTCATCGATTGTGTTTCACAAATTAATACCGGCGCAAAGTACAACGACGATGTTTTTCAGTTCAGTGTTGGCCTGAACGGTGTCGGCACAAAAGCGGTCAACGCATTGTCGTCTGGCTTTACCGTCACAAGCCGACGCGATGGCCAGTTCTTTACCGCTAATTTCATCCGGGGAAAGCTGCAGTCACAAAAGAAGGGAAAACAGGAGGCTGCGGAGGGCACGGAGATTGTCTTTGAGCCGGATCGCGAGATTTTCAAGACATTCCGGTTTCGTGAAGAGCACGTGATCCGGCGGTTGCGTCTTTATACTTACCTGAACGCCGGCCTGAAGATTGCCTACAATGGTACCGTCTACTCTTCGAAAAGCGGGTTGAAGGATCTTCTCGAAGAGGAGGTCGGCGAAGAGGCCCTCTATCCCGTGCTGCATCATCGAGAAAAGATGCTCGAGATTGCATTCACCCATACAAACCGGCTCGCGGAAGAGCACTATTCGTTCGTCAACGGCCAATACACCTCGGATGGCGGGACCCATCTCAGTGCCTTTCGTGAAGGGATGCTGAAAGCAATCAACGATTTCGCCAAGTCCAAGTTTGAAGGCGAAGAAGTTCGCGAAGGGCTGGTGGGCGCAATCGCGATCCGGCTGCAAGACCCGGTATTTGAGTCGCAGACAAAGAATAAATTAGGGAATGTCGAGATCCGCACCGAGCTGGTGAATAAGGTACGCGAAACCGTAGCCAGTCTGTTACATCGAAACCCGGAGTATTCCGAGCGACTGATTACGAAGATCCAGGAAACGCAGCGCCTGCGGAAAGAGCTCCAGGATGTCCGAAAACTCGCTCGGGAAAGGAGCGCGGCAATCTCGCTTCGGATCCGGCAACTGAAAGATAGCCGTGTCCATCTGAATTTGGAGAAACAAACCGGCGCCGAGTCGATGATCTTTATAACGGAAGGGCAATCGGCGGCGGGCTCAATCACCAGCTGCCGCGACCCGAACACGCAAGCGGTCTTCACGCTCAAGGGAAAGCCGCTGAACGTCTGGGACCTTAATCGAACGATCGTATATAAGAATGACGAGATTTTCAACTTAATGCGGACGCTGAATGTCGAAGAGACGATCCAAGGTCTGCGCTATGGAAAGGTTATTCTCGCGACCGATGCGGACGTTGATGGATTACACATCCGGAACCTGTTGATTACTTGTTTCCTGCGTTTCTTTCCGGAGATCATCACTCGAGGGTTTGTTTACATCCTTGAAACTCCACTCTTTCGAGTTCGCGACAAAAAGACCACTATCTATTGTTATTCTGAAGCTGAGCGTGACGATGCGGTCAAAACTGTTCGCCACGCTGAGGTTACTCGGTTCAAAGGCCTGGGCGAAATCTCCCCTTCCGAATTCAAAGCGTTCATAGGACCGAAAATGCGCCTGACTCAAGTCAGCGTAGACGACGCGCACGCGATCCAGCCGCTCCTCCAATTCTACATGGGTAAGAACACGCCGGTGCGACGAGAGTACATCATGGGTCATCTGGTCGTGGAAGAATCGGTGCCAGCGTGAAATTGAGCGACCGGATCCGCCTTCGCCAAGGCTACGGCGGACAGGTCGAGCGGGAACTGGAAAGCCGGGAACTGAGAACCAAAAACCACTAGCACTAGCACTCTTCTGATGTCGATCTCGCCTGTGCCGTTGCATCTGCCTGAGGATCCGCTCAAAGACCTCATCGACGAAAACTTTCTTCAATACGCATCATACGTCATCCGTGACAGAGCGATTCCTCAGCTCGAGGACGGCCTGAAGCCGGTACAACGCAGAATCTTGCATGCGCTATACGAAAAAGATGATGGCCGTTTCAACAAAGTAGCCAACATCGTCGGGCACGCGATGCAGTATCATCCGCACGGTGACGCATCGATCGAAGAGGCGTTGGTTAACCTGGTCAACAAAAGCTACCTGATCGAAGGCCAGGGAAACTTCGGGAACATTTTTACCGGTGACCCCCCTGCGGCATCTCGCTACACCGAATGCCGGCTAACCGAGCTGGCCCGAAATGAAATCTTTAGCCCGAAGCTAACCAACTACGTTCCCAGTTACGATGGGAGAAATCGGGAGCCGGTGATTCTTCCCTCGAAGCTTCCGCTCTTACTAATGCTCGGATCGGAAGGGATCGCCGTAGGTCTATCCACGCGCATTGTGCCGCACAACTTCATCGAGTTGTTGAAAGCACAAATTGCGATCCTGGAAGGCAAACGATTCAAGTTGCTACCTGATTTTCCTCAGGGCGGGCTGATGGACGCCGCAGATTACAACAAAGGAAACGGCAAAATAAAGCTACGGGCAAAGATCGAGAAACGGGATCACAACCGGCTGATTATTCGGGAAATCCCATTCAGCACTACCACCGAGTCCGTTATTGCATCGATTGAAGAGGCCGCGAGAAAACGCCGGTTCAAGATTCGCTCCATTAATGACTTCACCGCAGCAGAGGTGGAAATCGTTATCACGCTTTCCCCGGGTGAGGATCAAGAAAAGACGATCGCCGGCCTCTACCACTTCACGCAATGTGAAGTCACGATTCATTCCAACATCGTCGTTATCAAGGGAGAGCACCCGGTTCAGATGGATGTCGACGAGGTGATCCGGTTTAACACCGATCAATTAGTGTCACTCCTGAAACGAGAACTGGAGATCCGGCAGGGCGAACTGCGGGAAGAGTTGCATACGAAGTCGCTAATTCAGCTGTTTATCGAGCATAAAATCTACAAATCGATCGAGGAATGTTCCACCTATGAAGCTGTCCAACAGGCTGTCCGAAAGGGACTGACTCGTTTCAGAGCTCAGCTTGCCCGCGATATCACCGCTGAAGACATCGAGATGTTACTTGGGCTGCAGATCAAACGGATCTCAAAATTCGACCAGAAAAAGAATGAAGAAGATAAGCTGAAGATTGTTGAGGAACTGAAGACGGTCGAAAAACATCTGAAGAGGCTTTCAGCCTATGTCATCCAGTACTTGCAAGGGTTAATCGATCGCTACGGCAAACAGCATAAACGAAGGACACGGCTGACGACGACAGAAGAAATCGATGTGCGCGAACTCACCGCTGATGAACTCGCGATCGCTTACGATCAAGAACGAGGTTTTCTCGGGCATCAAGTGAAAGGCGAAGCGGCTTTTCGATGTTCATCGCTCGATCGTTTGCTTCTTGTTTGGGACACTGGCCGTTATCAGGTTATGCCGCCACCGGATCGTTTGTTTGTGGATAAGAATCTTCTCTACTTCGGTATTTACGATCGGGACAAGGTGTTCACGATGGTATACAGCACGCCCAAAGCGACTTTTCTTAAACGCTTCACATTTGGAGGCGCGATTATGAATCGCGATTACAACTGCGCCCAGGAAGACTCGAAGATCAAACATCTGACGGATCGGCCGGTACAACAGCTTCGGCTCAAATATCGCCACACCAAAGGAGCCCGGATCGATGAACAGACGTTTGCGGTAGATCAAATAGCGATTCGCGGTCCCAAAACGCGCGGGAACCAGGTCACGAAACGGACGGTGACGAGTGTGGTGGCGAAGGCGGAAGGTTAGGAATGCCAACAGTGCCAGCAGCGCCGTCAGTGCCAACAACGGGAACACCGGGATCCGCCTTCGCCAAGGCTGCGGCGGACAGGTCGCCGGGAACTGAAAACGGAAAACTGAAAACTGGCGCCGTTGCAAGCAAGGCCTCGCCGTGATTCATTGTTGGCAGCTATGGAGATAGATTTTCAGGCGATTTCTACCGATGAATTGAAATCCCGTATCGGGGAGCTTCGGAGGTATCTTTGACTATCCGGCTTTAGAGGCACGCCTGAAAGAACTGGAAGAGCAGATGGCGGCTCCAGATTTCTGGGCCAATAAAGAGCGCGCCCAGAGCGTCATCGATGAAACTGCTTCGGTTCGCAATAAGGTGCAGCCGTTGGCGCAGCTGAGCCAGAAGGTCGACGATCTGGAGGTCTTGCGCGATCTGGCGCAAGAGGAAACCAATCCGGAGAGTCAGTCGACTGCATTCCGAGAGATCGAACAGGAATACCGGGACCTGTTGAAAGAGCTTGAAGGACTGGAGCTCAAGACTCTTCTTTCAGGCGAGTTCGATAAGAACAACGCTTTCTTAACAATCAATGCGGGTGCAGGCGGCACCGAGTCGTGTGACTGGGCGGATATGCTTTTCCGGATGTACCAGCGCTGGATCGAGCGCAGCGGATTTACCAGCCAGGTAGTCGACATTCGCGAGGGTGAAGAAGCGGGCATCAAATCGGTGACAGTGCTGGTTAGCGGCGAATATGCTTACGGATATCTGCAGACTGAGCGGGGCGTTCATCGCCTGGTTCGGATCTCTCCGTTTGACGCGAATAAGCGGCGGCATACTTCTTTTGCCAGCGTGGATGCGGTTCCCGAGCTGCAAGAAGATGTCGACATCGAGATCAACGAAAAAGATCTGTTGATCGACACCTACCGTAGCGGCGGTAAAGGCGGCCAGAATGTGAACAAGGTCGAGACTGCTGTGCGCATTACCCACGTCCCAACTGGAATCGTTGTCGCATGCCAGGCGGAACGGAGCCAGGGCCGGAACCGCCAGATGGCGCTAAGCATGTTAAAAGCAAAACTGTATCAGTTAGAACAAGATCGAAAGCGCGCTGAGCTAGATCGTCAATACGGTGAGAAAGGCGATATCGCGTGGGGTAACCAGATTCGTTCTTATGTTTTCCAGCCCTACCAGATGGTGAAAGACCATCGTACCGGCGTCGAAACGAGCAACGTCCAGGCAGTGATGGACGGGGATCTGGACGAGTTCATTGCGGGTAAGTTGCGCGGATTGGAGGCGTAAGCGCGCCTTCAGCGCGATGTTGTCGGTCTACCGTCTACCGTCTACCGTCGACCGTTAACATGCGTGAGGTCAAGCCGGAGAGACCCTTTTAGCGGTCTGGCCTCGCGCGCGTTGCTCGCAGATCCAACCACCGCGTCACCAACCAACTGATAAACAGTCCCAGAAACATCCCGACAACGACGTCGGATAGATGGTGCACGTTTAGGTAGATCCGTGACCAGCCGATCAATGCCGCGAGCGGAAGAAAAAGCCATCCATAACGGCGCCAGGCAAAAAACAGGGCTCCAAAAAATGCGAACGATCCTCCGGTGTGGCCAGACGGGAAAGAGTGAATCTTGTTGTCAAAGAAAGCGAGTTTTCCATTACGCGATGGGCCATTCCATTCCTGTTTTGCTTCTATGTTGTTCGGTCGCGCGCGACCGGTGAGCGCACAAAGTGGATATTGGACCGCGCCCTCGATTGCGAGGGCAACGAGCATGCCCAGAATGATTCTCTGAAACACTCGGCTCTTACGCCACCACGCTACTAAGAAAGCGATCGCTCCGTAGAGCGTCAGTCCAGGCCAATCCCCGTACTTGCTGACCAGTCCGGCAAAGCGCATCCCAGCAGTCGTCCGATGTGCTTGCATCCAGTTGATAACGCTCTGATCACCAAAAAAGCTCAGAATGCTAACAAGAATTGCGCCGATTATGACCAGGACCAAAACCACGTTTCCTTTTCGGTCGCTTTGGTTATCCTGATCGCTTTGCATGCCCGAGACTAACCATATTCCAAAGCTTTCGCACCTGGTGGTTTTCTTCTTTTGCGCGGTGCTGCTCTATTCGGTTGGTAATTCGACTCTACCGCTCATCGATCGCGATGAACCCAGATTTGCCGAAGCTTCTCGAGAGATGTTACAAGGCGGTGATTTTTTGATCCCGCATCTTAACGGCGACTATCGTTTCGATAAACCGCCTTTAATTTACTGGTGCCAGGTGCTGGCGTTTAAATTGCTGGGCGATAGCGATTTCGCAGCAAGGTTTCCATCCGTTGTTTTTGCTGCGCTCGCCGGCGTTTGCACCATCCTTTGGGCAAGCCGCATCTTTGGCGTTTCTAGAGGCTTCTGGGCTGGAATTATATTCGGCTCTTGTTTGCAAATGTTTGTCCATGCAAGGGCTGCGGTTGCCGACATGCCGATGGTTTTCTTTTTTCTGGTGGCGAGCTGGGCCGGTTGGGAGCGATTGTATGATGCGCGTTCGAGAACCTGGTGGTGGGTTTTCTATTTGTCTTTAGGAATCGGTTTTCTGGCGAAGGGCCCGGTCGCTTTGTTGCCGGCGCTATTTTCGCCGCTTCAAGCGTTTCTCAACCGATCCCCCTATCGGTTCAACCCACTGTCCGCCTGTGCAGGTGTATTGGTGGTGCTAGCGGTTATCGGGTCGTGGGGCATTCCAGCACTCGTCGCTACGCATGGTGAGTTTTTGCAGGTCGGAATTGGTAAACACGTAGTCCAGCGATCGCTGCAACCAATGGAGAGTCACGGAGCCAAAGGATTGCTGGGTTACGTGCTGTTTCTTCCCTTCTATGCAATTACAGCTTTCGTCAGCCTAGCTCCGTGGTCGATTTTCTTGCCGCGCACGATTGGCCGGCTTCGGCGTTCGCGCGGACCGGACGAGAACTATTTGATCGGAGCGATTTGCGTTGTGGTCCTAGTCTTCACAGTGATCCAGACGAAACTACCTCACTATATTCTCCCGGCGTTCCCTATGCTCGCGATGTTACTGGCGCCTCAGGTAGAAGCTTTTCGATACAGGCTGCAGCTGCTTGCGGCAACGGTCGCATGCTTATTAGCAATCGCCATCTTCGGGTTCCGGGCAATCGAACCGGAATTTCTTTCGAAGACGATTGCTCAACGAGCGTTGCCCCTTATCTCGCCGGAAACGCGAACCGGATCAATCAACTATGATGAACAGAGCTTAATTTGGTACCTACGCGCAAAGACCCGCCCATTTCACATGCGACTTGATTCAGGGCGATTCGCTGGGTTCATGAGTCAGCCTGGCTCGGAGCTTTGTGTCGTCACCAAAGAATTGGCCGAAAAGCTCGCGATCGATCCAGCGTGGAAAACATTCGAGACGTCAGGACACAATTTCGCTCGCTGGAAGATGGGACCGGTGGAGCTCTTTGGAATTCGGTTCAAGTTGCCGAAGCCGCAGCGGCTTGAGCTGGTGACGATCTTCAAAGAGTAGTGTCACAAGAGCCGCATCGCATAGGACCTATATGACCTATATGACGTATAGGACCTATATGGCGAATGGGACGTATGCTAGAGTGACGGTGAAATGCTGAAAAAAGCCGCCCACCTTATCGCTTGCCTCGTCTTGTGGACTTCAGTCGCGGACGCTGACTACATCGTTAAGCAAAAGCTTGAAACGGACGACCAGCCTCAGGATGTGACAATTAAGATCAAAGAGACCAAATGCCGAGTCGATACCGGTGAGCAGCTGAGCGCCATCATTGATTCAACGACTGGTGAAACGACAATGCTGATTCACCCTGACAAGATTTACACAAAAGTTTCTCCAGAGCAGCTCAAAGAACAGGCTGAAGCGATGAAAAATCTGTTGAGCGGACAAACCAACAACGGCGCAGAAGTCGAGCTTAAGCCAACCGGGAAAAAAGAGACGCTCAACGGTTACGAGACCGAAGAATACAAAACGAAAATCAACAACATTGAAGTTACCTTCATGATCGCTAAAACGTTCCCGAACTATCAAAAGCTGGTGACGACGCTCTACAACGTCCAAAGCAGCCCGGCGATGATGGCGTTCCGGAGCATGTCGATCCCGCCAGAAAAATATCCAGGGATGCCAATGCGGTCAGAAGTTGAAGTGATGGGAAAGAAGGTCATTACGACACTCGATTCAGCAGTGGAGACGACTCTCCCAGACAGCGATTTTGCGATTCCCCCAGACTATAAAGAGTTGGGATCTGCGGCTCCGACGGAAGCTCCTGCGCCGCAAAATGGCAAGGCACAATGAGTCGTCTGTTGTTGGCCTCCGCTTCACTGCGCCGACTCCGCTTGCTTAGGGAAGCTGGATTCGATCCCGATGTTCTGCCTTCTCAGATAGTGGAGACTCAGGCTGATTTCTTGACTCCGGCCGAAGGCGCTCTTTTTAACGCGATCCGAAAAGGGATGGCAATCGCGGTACAGCATCCGGACGACATCGTTCTGAGCGCAGATACAGTTGTTACTTTGGATGGAAGCGTATTCGGGAAGCCGGCGGATATGGAGGAAGCGTTCCGAATGTTGAAGCTGCTCATCGGTAAAATGCACGAAGTGATTACTGCGGTGGCAGTGATGCATTTGAACAAAAGGCGGACCAGAGTTGGCACAGAGCGAACCGCGGTGAAGTTCCGATCGCTTACCGATCCTGAGATCAGAGAATATCTGGAGATCGCTGAACCAGTGGACAAAGCCGGCGCCTACGCTGCTCAGGAATCGCCGGATCGGATCATCGAGAGTGTCACCGGGTCGTTTACCAATGTAGTCGGCTTGCCAATGGAATTGACGATACCGCTTCTGGCCGAGTTCGGTATTGGGCCGGAGACGCGATAGCCTGGAAGGCGGTCCCCGCCGCTGCGCATGCGCGTTAACTCAAGAAGTTCAATAAGGTTACATTCACGCGCTCGGCGGTCGATCCGCCAAAGGCGCGATCAACCCATCCGGCCTTGGCCGGACTAGAAGCTTCGGGCGGAATCCACCGGATTCATTTTCTAGATCGACCTTCTCGCGATCGTCGATCGGGCGAAAGCGCAAGGATTGACGGCTAATCAGCGAATCAGCTACATCTGAACCATGTTTAAATCGCTCGCTAAATATTCAGACCTGGGGCTACTGCTAGGACGCATTGGGATTGGAGCGACGTACATCTATTTCGGATGGCAGAAACTGGCGGGTGGTCAGGCGGTATGGACCAAGATCGGCCATGCGATGGGCAGTATCGGGATCCATTTTATGCCGAATTTCTGGGGTCTTCTGGCAGCCCTATCCGAATTTGGAGGCGGGATCCTGCTGTTTCTGGGGTTCGTCTTCCGGCCCGCTACTGCGTTCCTCGCGTTCACGATGCTAATTGCGTTTATTTCGACGTTCCGCGCGGAGCCTCATGATGTGCTGCGTTTTTCCTGGCCGTTTCAGATGTTTTGTACGTTTGTGATGTTGCTCTTCGTCGGCCCGGGAAAATACAGTATTGACCGCGGATAAATGGGTTAACCGTCGTAGGCAAGACCAAACTCGTCGCGGACCCGCGCAAACTTGTCGATTGCGAATTGAAGATCCTCGCGAGAATGCGCGGCCGAAACTTGGGTTCGAATGCGCGCTTTTCCTTGCGGAACAACGGGAAAAAAGAATCCAATGACATAAATCCCCAGCTCCAGCAGTCGCTGTGCAACCTTCTGCGAAAGGGCGGCGTCACCGATCATGACGGGAACAATCGGATGGATTCCGGGGCGGATTGTCAGTCGTTTTTCGGTTAGGCCATTCCGGAAGAATTGGGTGTTTTCCTCAAGCCGATCGCGTAGCTCGGTTGATCGGGAAGCTATCTCGATCGCTTTCAACGAAGCAGCCACAATACAAGGTGTCACGCTGTTGGAGAACAGGTAAGGCCGCGAGCGCTGGCGCAATAGATCAATGATGCCTTTTGGCCCGGTTGTGTATCCTCCGGTTCCCCCACCAAGCGCTTTGCCAAGCGTTCCGGTGATGATATCTACCCGGTCCATCACGCCACAGTGTTCTGGCGTTCCGCGGCCGGTTTTTCCTAGGAACCCAGCGGCGTGACACTCGTCCACCATCACTGATGCTCCGTACTTGTCCGCCAGCTCGCAGATTTGTTTCAGATTGGCGATCGTACCGTCCATTGAAAACACCCCATCGGTAACAATAAGTCGAAATCGCGTCCCCTCCGCTTCCCGGAGTTTTAACTCCAAGTCAGCCGTATCATCGTGCCGATAGCGATAGCGGTTGGCTTTGCAAAGACGGATCCCATCAATGATCGAGGCATGATTCAATTCATCGCTGATGACAGCGTCTTCGTGCCCGAGCAGCGTCTCGAACAATCCACCATTGGCGTCGAAACAGCTGTTATAAAGAATCGTATCTTCCGTAGCGTGAAACTTGCTCAAGGCAGCTTCCAGCTCTTTGTGGATCTCTTGAGTGCCACAAATAAATCGGACTGAAGCGAGCCCGAACCCCCATCGATCGAGTGCTTCTCTTGCCGCATCGATGACCTCCGGATTGTCTGCCAGGCCGAGGTAATTGTTCGCGCACAGGTTCAGCACTTCGCGACCGTCCACCGTTCGAATATGCGCACGTTGAGGCGTACTGATCTGTCGTTCCGTCTTGTAAAGGCCTTGTTCAGCAATCGTGTGCAACTGCTGGCTCAAGTGCTCTTGAAAGGTAGAGGTCATATGAGTGTGAGTGCTAGTGTTAGTGTTAGTTACGCCGATACGCCGTCACGCCGATACGATTTCATACATCACCCCAATGCAAAATGATTTTGCCCGACTGTCCGCTCCGCATTAACGCAAAACCTTTTTCAAATTCTGTGTATGGGAACTGATGGGTGATCACCGGAGAAATATCCAGGCCGGACTGGATCATCGTCGTCATCTTGTACCAGGTTTCATACATCTCACGCCCATAGACGCCTTTAATGGTGAGGCCATTGAATACAACGAGGTCCCAGTCGATGGCGGCTTGCGTGGATTGAATACCCAAGAGAGCAATTTTGCCGCCGTGACACATCGTAGCCAACATGTCGTTCAGCGCTTTGTCGCTGCCAGACATCTCTAGACTGACGTCAAAGCCTTCTTTCATTCCGAGGTCCGCCATCACTTCTTTCAGTGTGCCTTTCCGCACATCTAAAGCGACTGTTGCACCCATTTTTTCTGCGAGGCTTAACCGGTACGGATTGACATCAGTTATCACAACGTAACGGGCGCCGGCATGTTTCGCGATTGCTACGGCCATAATTCCGATCGGTCCGGCGCCCGTGATCAGCACATCTTCACCAAGGACATCAAAAGAGAGGGTCGTATGGACTGCGTTACCGAGCGGATCGAAGCAGGAGAGCACTTCTAAAGGTATTTTTGGATCGGCGGCCCACACATTGGTTTGAGGGATAGACAAGAATTCAGCGAAAGCCCCTGGACGATTGACCCCCACACCGCTGGTCTTATTACAAAGGTGCCTTCGCCCAGCCAGACAATTGCGACAGCGCCCACAGACCAAGTGCCCTTCGCCGGTCACGATCATGCCGGGGTGAAAATCGTGTACATGGCTTCCGACTGATTCAATCACGCCGACAAATTCGTGCCCAATCGGCATTGGTGTTGGAATCGTGCGCTGCGCCCAGGCGTCCCATTCGTAGATGTGCACATCTGTGCCGCAAATCGAGGAACGAAGGATCCGGATCAGCACATCGAACTCGCCAACTTCAGGGACTGGCACTTCTTCCAAGCTCAATCCGGGAGCGCGTTCCTTCTTAACCAATGCTTTCATCATTTTCATGGGAGGGCGTTGTCAGGGGAAGAGAGTGAATAACCTTCCTCGGGCTGGTCGTCCACCGCTGTCGCTGACATCATCAGCAACACTATGCTATACTTCGCTCAATGCGACTCTTGGCTCTCGACCCCGCACTGCGAAATACGGGGTTTGCGATTCTGGAAAAGAACGGCGCAAATGTTCACGCGGTGCGTTATGGCGTCATCCGAAACCGGGCCGATCTGTCGATGCCTGGTTGCCTGGTTGCGATTCACGAGCAGATCGGCGAGCTGGTTCGCGCGTGTAATCCAGAGATCTGCGCGGTGGAAGGCGTGATTTATGCCCAGAACACTCGGACGGCCATTACACTGGGCGCAGCTCGCGGAGCCGCGATTCTTGCAGCTGCAGCGTACGGCCTTAAGGTGTACGAATATCCTCCTAAACGAGTGAAACAAGCTGTTGTCGGAAACGGTTCTGCCCAGAAGACGCAGGTAGCTTTTATGGTGCGCGTACTGCTTGGCCTTACCGAAACGCCCCCTGCCGATGCTGCTGACGCTATCGCCATTGGGCTGACTCATTTCCAGATGCACGCTTCACCGTTTGCCGTGCCACAGCCGTTATGAAGAGGAAAGGCAGCTGTAGCGCGGCAGGGTCTGCCGCCGGCATCTATCACGCGCTGGGTATCGGCGGCAGAGGCCTGCCGCCGGCATCTATCACCGCGTTGGGTACCGGCGGCAGAGGCCTTGCCGCCCTACAGCGACAATCGAACGATCGCCGTATGAATATTGAATGGCTTGGCAGAATCAATTACGCCGACGGCCTTGTAATCCAGGAGCAATGTCTTCAGGTCTGCCTTGCGACTGGAGAAGAGCGGATCCTTCTCTTAGAACATGAACCGGTTTATACGATCGGACGTCTTCTCGATAAATCGAGCCTCGGAGAAGTAAGCCGATTGCCCCACCCTGTCTATGAGACGAATCGAGGCGGACAAGCAACTTATCACGGACCCGGTCAACTGGTTGGCTATCTCATTCTGGATCTTCGAAAACGGGGCCGGGATTTGCATGTCTACGTGCGAACGATAGAGGGGATTCTGATTGATCTGTTAAGCAGATTCGGAATCGATGCGAGCCGCATCGATGGCAAGACCGGAGTATGGGTGCAGAGCCGAAAAATCGCGTCGATCGGTGTTGGCGTAAAGAAATGGATCACCATGCACGGGTTTGCGCTGAATGTGGCCAGGGACATGACCGGGTTCGCGTCTATCACGCCATGCGGGATCGTTGGCGTGCAAATGACGGCGATGAGCTTAGAACTCGGACGCGATGTTGCGTTGGATGAAGTGCGAGGCGAGATCGAGCCGTTGTTTGAGAGGCATCTGGAGGTTGGCGAGCACCTCGGGCCTGCCGCCCTTTCAGGGCGGCAGGCCCCGGGCGTTCGCCACTCGCCTCAGATCCCCAAAAAATTCGACAGCAACTTCTTCCCTTCCCTCGTCATAACCGATTCAGGATGAAACTGCACTCCGTGAATCGGATATTGCCGGTGCCGAAGGGCCATAATCTCTTCCTCTGCTGTTTCGGCGACAACTTGAAGTTCAGCAGGAAATGTCTCCCGTCGCACGATCAGTGAATGATAACGGGTAGCCTCAAACGGGTTCGGTAATCCGGCAAACACACCGTCGCCTTCGTGCAAAATAGGCGATGTCTTTCCGTGCATGATACGCCCGGCTCGGACCACCTCGCCTCCGTATACCTGACCGATACATTGATGCCCGAGACAAACGCCGAGTACTGGTACTTGCGGACCGAAGTGACGGATCACATCATTGCTGATTCCCGCGTCGTCCGGCGTTCCCGGTCCCGGAGAGATACAGATGCGCTCCGGACCCATTTTTTCGATTTCTTCGATCGTCGTCTGGTCGTTTCGCCGAACAGCTACCTCGGCGCCAAGCTCTCCGAAGTATTGAACCAGGTTGTAGGTGAACGAATCGTAGTTGTCGATGACCAGGATCATACGATCTCCTTTGCTCGCTCGATGGCACGAAATGTGGCCATCGCCTTGTTGACGCTCTCCTGATATTCGGTCTCCGGATCGGAATCTGCTACCACTCCCCCGCCCGCTTGCACAAACGCAACGTCGTCCTTCAACACGATACTTCGCAAGGCGATACAAGAATCGAGTTGTCCATCAAATCCGATATAACCGACAGCTCCGGCGTAGACACCGCGTCTCGACTTTTCAAATTCGTAAATCAGTTGCATAGCCCTGACCTTTGGCGCACCCGACACCGTGCCCGCAGGAAACGTAGCACGAATTACATCATATGCGTTCTGACCCTGGCGAAGCTTGCCGACAACGTTCGAAACGATGTGCATGACATGGCTGTACCGCTCGATCGTCATAAAGTCGGTCAATTTAACGCTGCCATAGTCGCAGATTCTCCCGACGTCGTTGCGAGCCAAATCGACTAGCATCAAATGCTCCGCCCGTTCTTTAGTGTCGGCCAGCAGCTCCTGCGCAAGCTGTTGATCCTCTTCTGGTGTTGATCCCCGTTTTCGCGTTCCAGCGATGGGGCGAATTTGGACCTGACCGCCCCAGAGCCGGACGTGCACCTCCGGCGAGGCTCCAATCAATGAGAACTTCTCACCGAGCCGAAGACAGAACATGTAAGGAGACGGATTCACAAACCGCAGAGCCCGATAAAGAGAAATCGGGTTTCCGTCGAATGGCGCCTCAAATCGTTGCGATGGAACCACCTGGAAAATGTCGCCTGCCTCGATATGTTTTTTTGCCCTGCGAACAACCTCGAAATACTCTTCAGGCGTTGTATTGCTGCGCGGCGTCGGCGTCGCCTGGCCGGCGGAAACGTTCATCAGGCGCGGACGCGTTGGATTCTCCAGACGCTCCACGATCCGTCGGATCTTTTGTGTTGCAACCTTGTAGGCCTGATTGGTGCCCTCTTCCTCAACAAATGCGTTCGCCACGATCTTCAGTCGCCGGAATCGATGATCGAAGACCAAGAAGGTATCGGTTACCATGAACACCATATCCGGTACCTTGAGTACATCTGGCGGCGGTTCTCCGACCGTCGGCTCGAAAAATCGGACCGTATCGAAGCCGATATATCCTACGGCGCCTCCCGCGAACGGAGGCAACCCAGGAATCTGCACGATCCGAAAACGGGCCATCAACTCCTGAAGCTCCTTCAGGGGATCGTTAACTGCATCGAACTCTCTTGCTCGTCCATTTTCTTCAATCGCGATCCGCTTGCCGCGAGCCTCAAAGAATGCGCGCGGATTGCTGCCCAGAAACGAGTATCGGCCAACGTGCTCGTCGCCTTCGGCAGATTCCAGCAGGAACGATCGGACACCGTTGTCGATCTTTTCGAAAACCGAAATTGGCGTTTCACAGTCGGCAACAATCTCCGTGTAGATCGGTATCAGGTTCCCGAGCTGAGCGATCTTCTCGAACTCGTCGCGAGACGGAAAAATTGGTGGAGGAACATTCATTTGTCGTACTTGTCAGCAGGATCAAACACTTTGCTGTCGCTGATCGGGAGCGGCTTACCCGAGCGGTCAAGCTCCTGAAAAAAGCAGCTCCGGTATCCGGTGTGGCATGCGCCGCCTTCTTGATCCACTTCAAAGAGGAGTGTGTCCTTATCGCAATCGACGAACCATCGAACCAGACGTTGTATATGGCCGCTTGTCTCCCCCTTTTGCCACAGTTTGCTGCGGGACCGGCTCCAATAGTGCATCACACCGGTTTCGAGGGTTTTGGCCAGCGATTGCCGGTTCATCCATGCCATCATTAAGACCCGGCCGGGGGGGGCTGCTTCTCGTACGATGGCGGCAATCAAACCATTGTCTGTGTATTTAAAATCCAGATCCATTCAGTGGAGGCGAGGTAAGAGCATCTACTAGCCCAGCGTAGCGTCATGTTCAAGGAGTGACGAAGAACGGCCTGGCGCTGGAGGGCGGTGCTTCCCTGCTATTCCCTTTTCTTCGCGGCCTCCATTTTGCCCGTGAGCTCAATCCCGTTCCAGAGATCAAGCAAGATTGCGCGTGTTAGTGTGGCAAGGTCACTAGGATTACCTATTGCGACTTCCTGCGTTCTAACCTTCCCGGATTAACCCGCGCTTCCTAGCGATAGCAATCGCCTCGGTCCGCCCAACTGCGCCAAGCTTCACCAGTATGGACTTCACGTGAGCCTTCACGGTGTGCTCCGTTATCTTCAGTTTTTGCCCGATTTCCTTGTTGCTGTTTCCATCCGCTAATTGTTGCAAGACTTGTAATTCCCGGGCCGATAGCTCGGCACGGCCCAACGATTCTGTGAGCATCGAAGCGATTCTGGACGGCACTAATGCTTCGCCGGCAGCAACTCGACGGACTGTTTCAATAATCTGTTCGGGCTGCGCCCCTTTTACCAAGTAACTTTTCGCGCCCGCCTGCAAGGCCCGGCGCACATCCTCTTCGGTTTCATAGGTGGTCATCACGATAATCCGAGGCTTCGGCCGGCGGCTGGACATCAACTCGGTAACGACCTGGAGTCCGTCCTTCCTTGGCATCCGCAGGTCCAACATCACCACGTCCGGGAGGTGCTGATCGTACAACGCGCAGGCATCCACGCCATCGAGGGCTTCTCCGATGACCTGGATGTCTTTTTCCGAGCGCAGAATAGCAGACAAGCCTTCCCGCACGACTGGATGATCGTCCGCGATGAGAACCCGAATAATGTTGGTTGTGGAGGATTTCATGGAGCGTCTGCTACTACGACCAATCACAGGTTACGCGCTGGCTTTGATATGAGAAAGGTGTTTCCCCTTACTCGTTAGAGGGGTGTCGAAGCTGTCCCGTCGAGCAACCGGCCATCGTCGGCCATCCTTCTTCATGAAGGGATCCGTAAACGCACAATCACGCTGGTGCCCCGACCCGGCTTACTTCGAATATCCAATGTTGCGCCGAGATTTTTAGCCCTTGCGCGCATATTGGCAAAACCGAACCCCTGATCTCCGCTCACGCGCCGAGCGGTGGCTAGTCCAGAGCCGTTATCTGTAACTTTAAGCACAAGGTTTGGCGGATTCCGGCGCAGGGTAATCTTGATCTCACTGGGCTGCGCATGACGAAGTGCGTTACTGATCGCTTCCTGACCAATTCGTAACAGATCCTGTTGAACTTGGGGCGATAATGCTTTTTCGTCTACCCGGCTGGCCTGAAATGTGCAGCTTATAAGCCCCGGAATACTCGAGCGCTCAGCCAACTTGCGGAGCGCTTCGATCAGGCCCGATTCCTCAATAATATTCGAGCGCAGGCTGAGCGCAGAACGGCGCGCTTCCGACAGCCCGAACCGAGCCAATTCGCTGGCGCGTTCTACATGGCTGCGCGCATCTTTGCTCTTTCTGGCCATTGCTCGAACCGCGACCGAAAGTTGCATGGAGATGCCGGCAAAACTCTGGGCCAATGAGTCGTGAATTTCGCTGGCCAACCGGTTTCGCTCTTCGAGCACAGCAGATTCTCTGGCTGTTTTCGCTAATCGCGTGAGCTGAATGGCCAAGCTCGCCTGCGTTGCTAAAGCTCTAGCAATCTCGAGCTCCTCTTCTTTAAACTCACATTCACCTGTAAACCGAAAGCTCAACATACCATTGATCTGCCCTTTGGAGCTCAACGGTATGATTAAGACAGACTTGACACCTTGCGCGACTAGATAGGTGCGTACCACTTCCGGCAGCCGCGTTGCCAGTGGACTATCAAGCGGTATTAGGCTGATACTCTCGACCAAACGGGACGCGGTAAGCTGATCCCGATTGATGTTGCGCCCCTGTTTTGGGTATCCTATTTCATCCGGCGACCAGACTCGCCCGCCCTGGCATATCAGCTCAAGCACCATGGTCGGATCATCCGGGCCAAACAGCGACACCGTGGAAGAAACCGCGCCCAACTGTCCACTAATGGCTATCATGACCCGTCCAATGAACTCATCGAGCTGCGGAACCGAAGCGAGCTCGTCAAGCGAACCGAGCAAAGCTGCGTTCGCTTTCGCTAACTGAGCTACTCGCTGCTGAGCAAACGTCTCCCGCTCACGAGCCATCGCT
This sequence comes from bacterium, assembly GCA_046727495.1. GTDB lineage: Bacteria > Verrucomicrobiota > Verrucomicrobiia > Chthoniobacterales > JAFAMB01 > JBKPBY01. The sequence goes on from JBKPCS010000039.1 coordinate 19,969, forward strand.
GCTTGCGGTTCTTCTGCTCGTTTCGCCTTCGCGTACAACCGGGCATGAACTACCGAAATGGTGGCTTGACAGGCTAATAGCTCCAGCAGAGCAAACCGCTTCGGTGTAAGAACCCCAGGCGCCAAATTATTTTCCAGATAAAGCGCTCCGATTAAATCAGCCCCTTTTACAAGGGGCAAACATAGCACCGACCAGGGCCGCTTCTCCGACAAGTAAGGATCTTGAAAAAAAACGCTTTGGCTCGAGGCGTCGTCCAGAATCAAACTCTGCTGCGATCGGATCACGTGTCGGAGAAGCGACTCGGGCAGATCACTGGAGGAGATTGGAGCCTGCCGTAATTGAACTTCAACTCCGCCAGGCCCAACCATGGCCTCGGCTTCGATTCGATATTCTTCGTCTTGCTGCAAGATCAGCAGGCCTCGCTCCACGCCCGCGTACTCAACGGCGATCCTTATGACGGTTTGAGCCAGCTTTTCCAACACGGTCTCATTTGAAACCGCCTGGGATATTTTCATTACCGTCCGCAGATCCAACTGGTCAACGTCCGTCTCCATTGAGCGCGGACCTTCTACCATGTCTAAATGCGTTTTCAAGCGATAAGCAGCCCCCCCGATCGATCTTCGATCTGCCTTGAGACAGAAGCCGTGCAACTAGCCGCCTGGCTTCGGCGAATTGGCGCCGAGGTCGCCTCTAGAGGCATCCTCATCTTATACTACCAAAATGCCACTTGGCCATTCCTCTTCTGAATCCCTTTAGCCCTCCTCTTTTGATCAATCGAAACGGTGACAGGCATCGGTGACTTCTGTCCGGCGCGCTCGGGCAGGACAGCAGACCTCTGCCGCTAGGATCTGTTAGCTGGGGTTCGGCGGCAGGGGCCCGCCGCCCTACAACGAGCCGACCGAGTGACGTACCAGGAATGCATCCAGGATTACTCTATTGGACGATGGACGATCGCTTCGTTGGACCAATAGCGCCGCTTGTGGGCGACTGATAGTTTCGTTCCGTGCCGTCTGGTAAGCGATCAATCTGACCCGAGGATGAAACGCAATCGCTCCAACCGCCTAATTCTGGAAACTGCGATCCTAGTCACACTCTGCGGCCTCATACTTTCCGTGACACTGGCGACGCTCGTCCAAATCGACAAAGAGATGATCGCAATAGAAATGGCACCTCCGACAAGAAGTTTGGTGAGGTCGCATCATTGAAGACGGCTTGTTCCACCGGGGGCAAGTGAACAGAAAGGATAGAGAAGCGGATGTGGTCGAAATTTTGGAAAGACTTCATTAGTGAGGACCAATGGCGATTCCCGGAAATCGCTCCTCGGCAGATCGAAAGATCGCTCGGCAATCCGGTGGTGGATTATTGGGAACGGGTACGTGCGGAATGGATGTGGCACCGCAGACCGAGACCATTTCTAGGTGCGGGTGTTTTCGGTTACGCTTTGATTGTCGCGGTGAGCGTCTCGCTTTTGCTTATTCCGGTCGTCGGCATTTTTTTGGAGGCAGCCTGGTTGCCTGGCTGTTTCCTGTTAGTTGCGTTAGACGTCGTGAAGAACGTGCGCTGGCGGCGTGACTATGAGAAGAGCCTTTGCCGAATGATCCGCACGATGCAAAGCCGAGAGTCGCTCTAGCTGAATGAGCAGAAATTGGAGCGCATCCACCGGTCGGATGAAGCGAACCAGTACAAGTCCGCAGAGAACTCAAAGCAGGCCAAAGCCCGTCTCCCGATTCTCTGTCAGCTATTTTCTCGGTGCGCTTGTATTGAACATCTTAATGTCTCCATTAGTGGCTCGGCTTAAGAGCGGGGGTCTGATTGAAACGATTCTGATGACATTGGTTTTGCTATGTGCCGTACTCTCCATTGCCGGCGGACGGAAAGCGTTAGTTGGACTTGTATTGGTGGGACCTGCAGCAATAGGAGAATGGTTGATCTATTGGCGGCCGGAGCTGTTGATCTACGTGGTAACCCGAGGAGCCGGTCTGCTGTTCATCGGATTCGTCGTTGTTCAGCTTCTTCGCTTCATAGTGTATGCGCCTCGCGTCGATTCCGAGGTTTTGTGCGCGGCTATTGCCGGTTACCTGCTATCTGGGCTCGCATGGTCTCTTGCTTATGCTCTATTGGACCGCCTGGACCCAACTTCTTTTGCTTTTACCCTCGCACCGAAGTCCGGCCGAACTATGGATGGCTTCACCAGCCTTTATTTCAGTTTCGTCACACTTAGCACCGTCGGATATGGCGATATCATCCCAGTCTCGGAAATGGCGCGGATGTTGGCGATGGTGGAAGCGGTGTTCGGCATGTTCTACGTGTCGTTGCTAATCGCTCGACTGGTCTCGCTCTACTCCTCCAAAAGTCCGCCCGAGTAGCACGACGCGAGGAAATCTGAAACAAGAAAAGAGTGAGGCCCGCGAGCTCACAAACAACCAGCAACAACCCCGAAAATGAGAGGAGCCCGTGCGGACTAATCCGCACCACGCAAGGCAGAGAGTGGATGTAACTAGAAGTATCGGCGTGTCGGGGTTTCGGCGTATCGGCGTGATGCGCGTTCTACGCCGATACGCCGACACGTCGATACGACGACGCGTTCCCGCTCCTATCCCTTAACGGAGACCGCAACTTGTAGCTCTTTCACTGCCGCGGTCAGTTGCTCAAAGGTGTCGAAACGGCGGCCGGCATCGCTTACCAGATCTCTTTCCCGATCGTCTACCGATAGTTCGCCTTGAGCGATGTTAGGACCGGAAGAGCCTTCGATCATCGCAGCGCCTGCTTCCACCGCATCTACCAGTGGTTTAACCATTTCCGGCGCGCGTCCGGCCGTTTGCCTATCCGCAGCTGGCGCGGTCGCTGCTTGTTCCCGGATCCAAGGAAGAGATGCCAAATAGACTTCTTCTGCAGATGCGGCCGCATTTTCGAGGTCGACTCCCTTGGCTGCTGCCGCCCCATGAATCAAAGCCTCGAGGGTAGCCTGTTCTTGATACACATTAGCTTCAGCCAGACGTGATGCGATCTCCAACTCAAGGTTTTCCCGTTGCGGATTCGATTCGCTCCCACCCCGAATGTTGAGAAGACGAGCTACAGCTCGGAGAGAGGCGGCGAGTTTCTGGCGTGCAAACGAGCGAGCGTCTTCCGGCCAAACCAGCGAGAAAACTGTGCTGATGATGAGAATGCCCAGGATGATCCCAATGAATCGATCGCGAATCGGATCGATCTCTTTCGGTGGTCCGTAGTCCTTTAAAACGCCCAAATCAAAGGCAAGCGCAATTTGCAGTCCCATGTAAGAGATCTTTTCACTGCCAAATGCGACCCAGGCCGCTAACCCGTGCAAGCAGAACACAATCAGGAGATACATCCCCAGGGTCTCAAATCTTGGGATCAGCCAGATAGTACAGATCAGACCTAACGCGCCTCCGATCAGGCAGCCCGCGATTCGAAGGATGCCTTTGTGGATAGTGGCCCCGGTGCTGCCGAGTGCGATAATGAGCGGCGTGTAATAGACCGTGTGAATACCGAAATAGTCGCTGGCAGTATAGAAGACATAACCAATCATTCCTGCCAACGTGACCTTCAAAGCAAATTGCGCATGTCGGGGATTCGTGAAAGCGTCGGCTACAAAAATGGATTTCTTTGCGTGTGCGGCCGGCTTTGTCTCGTGATGTTCCTCAGGCAACGTTCTCAGATCCTCAAGCGTTCGCTCGGCTTCGATCAGTTTCGGCGGCAGGGAGTTCTCCGTTCTTTCCTGCGAGTGGATCGGGATCACGGCGGACGGCACAAAACCGTCCGCGAATTCTCGCTCAAAATACTCGGCGTTTTCCGCGATCCGTCCGAGAATCGCTTTTTCCGAAGATGAAATCGAAGCGACACCTGGCGATTGTAACCGCCTGCCCCAATTGGAAAATGTTAGCTTGGCGATTTTATCCAGAGCCAGAATTAATCGTGCCAGTTCTTTTTGCTTCGGGCGTAGTTTATGAGTTTCTAGCAACGAAAGTTTCAACAATTTCAGCAGACGCAGCGGACCCTGCTTGGCCAGCGGACGAAGCAATCTCAGGCCGGCGATGGTCGAACCATCGCTCAATTGCTTCGCCGCAACTGATACCGTCCGCCAGGCAGCGGCAAACTCTCTCTGAAGCACGCTGCTCGCTAGAGTCGGGAATAGCATAAGGGTGGCAAGCCAGCCGCACCCAGCCGCCAACGCCACCGCGACCCACACCCATAGAAATTCATGGACGGCTTCCTCGGGTGTAGGAAAGAGGTCAACGATGCTTTGCGAGACGGACACGATGAAGGCGATGATAAAGCCGACCGGTCCGATCGATAAGACGCGAAACAGATACATGCCGACAAAGATTTCCACCGCCATACCGGGGATCCTGAATTCCGGCCGGTTACCGGTACACTTGAAGACAAGAATGGTGGCGCCGACCGAAACCGTGATCCCCAACAGCGCCAAAACCGCCGTCATGGCCGTCGTAATCGTCTCTTCCTTAGCTACGAATAGAATCAAGAAGGGCAACACGTCCTGCAAAGGCAATCTGAAGGTGTTTGATAGTAACACGATCGCTGTACAGGTGATCGCCATCCGGAGTGTGGCGAGATCGCGGCCAGGAAAGGGTTTCAGCTCGCCCCACAGGATAGACAGTAGCCCGGCTCGCGACTCCTTAACCTCAGCTGAGTAGTTTGCGATACGCTCGGACATGCGGTTATTTTCGCTCGGCGGATCGGGTGAATCCTTTGATGGTGGTGACTGCAGTAGTACCCATGCGAAAGACGTTCGGGTCCGGACCCTCAATCACGATCCGAACCGGAAATCGTTGAGCGATCCGCACCCAGTTGAGATCGCGCTTAACAAAGGGCAGTCCCTTAACTTCGACGTTATCTTCCTGAGACTGTACTGCCGGCGAGATTCCTTGAACCGTCCCTTCGAACCGGCGATCAGGATTGGATAAAAGATATACCTCTGCGGTCATACCGGGCCGGATACTTTTCAGCTCGCGCTCGCGAAAGTTCGCCAGCACATACCATTTCCGCGTATCGAGGAAGGCGAAAACCTCTACGCCCGCATGCGCGTAGTAACCTTCGGATATATTCAGTCCGACAACCTGGCCATCGAAAGGCGCATAAACCCGGGTGTAGGATAGTTCTAGTTCCGCGGTGCCGAGCGCGGCAACCTGACCAGGGCGTTGAGCCTGCAGCGTAGCCAGTGCACTGACCGCTACGCGAGCCTGGTTCAGTTTCTCGTTTGCTTGCGCAACTTGGGCTTCGAGGGACGACAGCTTGGTCCTTGCCTGGTCAACTTGGTCCGGAGTAGCATAGCCCTTGGGCAACAACGGTTCGAGGCGATGTAAACTATCCGCAGCCTGGTCGCGCTCCGCTGTCGCTTGCTGCACAGCTGCTTCCGCAGCCTTCACTTGAAACTTCAGTTGAGCATCTTGAGTTTTGGCAACTTCAATTTGTTCATCGAGCGCCGCCAGAGCCGCTTTGGCTCGGTCAACTGCCAGCTTGAAGTCGGCTGGGTCGATTTCGAACAACAGATCGCCGCTCTTAACGAATTGGTTGTCCTGCACGTACACTTTTATAAGTGGACCGGAGACGCGTGGCGCGATTCCGATCAGATTTGCTCGGGCCACAGCATCATCTGTCCTCGGGTGCTGCTCGTTAAAATCCCAGGCGACCAGGCTCAAGATAAACGCCAGAACCAGTATACCGATTCCTATCGTTACCCCTACCAGCGGTTTTAACTTCTTCGAAATGCGATGTCCCGATACTTTGCTTTCAAAGTCAGGCTCTTTTGTTGTTTGACTGGCGCTCATAAGACAGGAGTGAGGAGCTAGGAGGCTAAGCTGGGCATTAGGAAGCGAAAAACAAAAACCAGGTAACAATGCTGAAAATCAGGATCAGGCTGATCGGGATCAAAGGGCCAAGTATGCGCAGCGGACCGAGGTCAAAAATCCTTCCCACTAGACTCACCAGAACTGTTAGTATAACCCCCACAATCAAACAGATCAGCCAGGCCGGGAAATAGGAACCATAGACATCGAGGCTCGGAGCATAGGAGCCGATCCGCGCACAACCACCTAGTAGCAATTGCAGACAAAATAGACTTGCTGGGAATCTGTGGTTAGACATTCGGGTTCCTCATCGATGGACCTGCCGTGCAGTGGGCTTGGAATCAGGTCGCGCCAAATCGCCGAGCGCAAACGCGAGCGCCGTAGCTGCGGTATGAATAGCAGACCGGCTTTGAAAAAGAGCGTTGCGAGCGTTGGTCAGCCGCGTCTCGCTGCTTACCAGTTCGGTGTAAGTAGAGAGACCAACTTTGTAAGAGCTCAGTACAGAATTATAGGCATCCTGTGATGCTGTGACCAACGCATCGGCAGCGCTTTCGCTGCTGATCGCCGTACGCAGATCGGTATAGGCTTGCCAGACTTCGCGCACCATTCGGTCGTTGCTCTGTTGCAACTGGCTATTCGCCTCGCCTAACGCCGCTTCCGCGGCGGACAGCTCATGACGTCGTAAAAATCCATCAAAAACAGGAAATTCCATTGCTAACCCCGCTCCGAACGTCGGTGCTCCGGCATCGAAAGTGTTATGGCCCAGGCTTAACCGTTCCTCGCCGTAGCCGGCACTCGCTAGACCAGTGATCTTTGGATAATAGCTGGCCTTAATCTCGCTAATCTTGGCTTCCTTAGAGCGAATATTGGCAACCGCGGCCACCATGTCCGGCCGGTTAACTAAAGCATGCTCTACTAACTGATTGAGCGGCGTCTCTATGTTGGTCGGGAGCGAGCCGGCAAAATCGTCTGCGATCTGAATCTTGACCGATGGGGAAAGGCCGATACCGACCAGCAGATCGACCCGGGCATCCGTCTGGCTACCAAGCGCTCTCTGCAGATCGAACCGCGACTGGGCAAGCTGCTGCTTTGCTTGTAGTACTTCGGGCTGAGTCGCCAAACCTGTCTTGAACCGCTCCGCCACCGCATCGTTGACCGTGCTGGCTGTATCCAGCGCGGACTGGGCGACGCGTACTGCATCACGTTGATTATTGTAAGCATAGAAGCTTTTACTAACCTGGAAAACTAACTTTTGGTGGGTCGCATTGAAGCCGAGATTCGCCATCAATAGTTCTTCGCGCGCGGCGCGGACCGACGCAGCCCTTTCTCCAAAATCGAATAGCAGCCACTTTAAAGAAAGCGTCGTCTGACCCAGGATATCAAGATGCATGACCCCAGCACTCTGGAGGCTAATGGCCGATGATGCCGACCCACCGGTTCTGATTGCCCGGATCAGTGCTGCCCGGTCGACACTTAACGCCGGGAGCGGGGCAAAGAGCCGGGTGTAGCCAGCAGCAGCTGCTGCCGACAAGATCGGGTAATAAGTCACCTCTTTCAGGCCGACCCCTGCCAGCGCTTGCTTAGCTCTTTGCCAGGCGATCTTGGTGTCAGGATTCAGCTGTTGGGCAAGATCGACGAGGTCCGGCAAGTGATAGACCTTGCGGGGATCGACCATCGCCTCGCTCGAAACCCCGATACGACGGCCTTGCAACGCCGCCTGATGCGCCGCCAGGTCGGGCGGAGACCAGGTTCGGTCCGGTGAAGGCGGAGCGCTGTCCTTCGCTCCAGCAGCAACTGCAGCGATCAGGTAGATCCAACTCAGGCCGCACATTATGCCGACTCTGAAAGGCGCCGAAGCTCTGCCAGCGCCAGGTAGAGCGCTAAAGAGCCGACGATGACCGTGACAAGGCCTTGCTCGCCTCGCCCCGGTATCCAATATGCATTTCCGTTTCACGATCGTTTCGCCGAATGCTTCCATGGCGCCGGGCAGGGGAAAGTGTCAACTAGTCTTTAGTATGCATCCTTGGTATTCCTCCTTCGGCCCGTTGTGAATTACTCTTTCGAAGGGGTGTCGGCGTGACGGCGTATCGACGTGTCGATGTATCGGCGTTTGAGCCTCAATAAGGACGGCGGCGAGGAGCAGTGCCGTTCAGGCGACATGCCTGCCCCCATTCCTTCACCGCTATTCCTGGCGCTTGAAGATCCGGAACAGCTAAAATCCACCTGCTCCCAGTGAGCAGTAAAAGCTTTAATACCGACGCTTACTAATCTGCTCCCAGCTTTCTCAGCGGCCGTCCAGCTCGCAGATCGCGCTCGATCCGCTCGAGGGGCACACCCTTGGTTTCAGGAACGAAACGGAAACAAAACCAGACACCAACTACACAAAGCGCGGCATACAGTAGAAAAGCCCGGGCGCTGCCGAGGGCGTTTAGCAAGCTCAAGAAGGTGAGTGACACCGCAAAATTGCTGAGCCAATTCGCCATGGTGGCTACGCTCGCTCCCTGACCGCGCACGCTGAGCGGGAAAATCTCTGAAATTAGCAACCAGAAAACTGGTCCGAGTCCAATGGCAAAGGAAGCGATATAGACGGCCAGACTGAGCAGGCCGATCCATTTTAACGCTTCACCGCCAATAGCAAAGCCGAGGCCGAGTGCGGCAAGCGAAACGGTCATTCCGGCCAGACTGGTTAACAGCAGCGGCCTGCGCCCTACTCGGTCGAGGAGCGGAATTGAAACAATGGTCATCAAAACATTCACCAGTCCGACCCCTGCGGTAGCAATGATTGAGCTTTGAGCCGACTGGAAGCCAGCCGCCTGGAAAATCGTGGGAGCGTAGTAAATCACCGTATTAATTCCGGTGATTTGCTGAATCACAGCGAGTGCGATGCCACAGAAGAGAACCGGCAGTACGATCGGCGAAAACAAATCGGCCAGCTTGCCCCGTCCCGGCTCTGCGTGGCTCAGGATGTCATTGACCTCTGGCATCACATCCTGGTTTCCGCGAATGCGGGTCAGAACCTTAACCGCTTCTTCCTTGCGCCGATGCAGCAAAAGCCAGCGTGGGCTTTCCGGAAGCACAGCAATCCCCAACTCCAATACGATGGCGGGAAGAGCTCCGAAGGCAAACATGAGTCGCCACCCACCAGTCGGAGCGAAGACCGCATCGACTACATAAGCCAGTAGAATGCCCACGGTAATGGCGAGTTGGTTCAGGGTGACCAGACCGCCGCGCAACCTAGGCGGCGCCATTTCGCCGATGTAGAGCGGAGCCGTATACGAGGCCACACCGATGGCAACACCCACCGCCACCCGGCCCAGGATCAATAGCGTTAAATTTCCAGCGAGCGCGCACAGAACCGAGCCAGCCGCAAAAATACCAGCAGTAGCCAAGATCGTTCGTTTCCGCCCCCATGCGTCAGTGAATCGACCGCTCAAAGCCGATCCGCAAACTGCACCGACCAAAGCGGCGCTTACTAAAACCTCTTCGGCGACCGGGGTCAGTCCAAATTCTCCCTTGATGAAAAGAATAGCGCCGGAGATCACTCCAGTATCAAAGCCGAAAAGAAGCCCGGCTAACGCTGCAGTCGCGGCAATAAGCTCAACAAAACCACGGGGTGGTTTAGTGCCAGACACTTCAGCGATCCGCGCGCTTGATTCCATAAGCGGTCATTCATGCGAAACGGGAACAGGTGCTTCCGTCTTTGTTTTTACGGGCGTTGCATGGTAATTGACGATGATTCGTGAACCGCGTTGATCGGTGAAATAGGTCCAAACCCACTGCACTAGCACGCTGACTCGCAGGCTGCTCTCGGCCAAGAATTCGAGATGAATAGCGGCCCATGCCAGCCAGGCAAGAAAGCCGCTAATCGCCAGCTTGCCCGTTTGCAAAATCGCAAACCCCTTACCAACAACAGCCATACTACCCTTGTCGAAATAACGAAACGGTCGAGGCGCAGATTTACCCATGATCCGCCGGTGAATGAGATTTCCAGCGTACCGGCCTTGCTGCATCGCGACCTGCGCCACACCGGGAAGTGGCTTACCATCCTGATCAAGCGACGCAGTATCCCCTACAACAAAAATCTCCGAATGGCTTGCAACGGTCAGGTCTCTCAGAACGCGTACGCGGCCGGCGTGATCTGTCTCCACGTTTAACCACTTGCCGGCCGGCGAGGGTGTTACACCCGCAGTCCAAATCACGGTTTTGCTGGCAATACGTTCGCCAGCCACGATAACGCCCTCCTCGTCAATCTGATCGACGCCCCGGTCCAAAATAACTTCAACTCCGAGGCTTTTCAGTCTGTTTTGAGCTGCTTCAGAG
>JBKPCS010000040.1:0-6453 GCA_046727495.1 bacterium
CGTAGCGCACCCATGCCGCAAACAGATCGGCCTCCGCTCCGCGAAGAAAGATTATTTCCACTGGCGTTTATGTTCCGCCAGTCGTGCGAAGACTTCGTCCGCCCTTTGCCCTTGAGAAGGGTCGAGCAAATAATCCGAAAAGCGTTTCTCGAGAAACTCGACGATATTGTCCTCTGGCCCTGCGCCTTCAACCTGCCGCGCCAAGTCGGACCACAATTCGTCGATCAGCCGCCACTTATCCTCAGGGGCGAGCGATTGCACTTCGGGAAGTCTTTCGAGAAGCATAGATAAGAGATATCCTCTATTCGCTTAGCTCTCAAGCAAGACAACAATCGCGTCCAGAAAAACCGGCCATCACATCACTATGGCTGATCGGGGTAGAGACCGCGAGAAGGCGACACACCGTGGATGGATGGACACCGAAAAGATGCGCCGCATCGACTCTCTTACAAAACGAATCTCCCGCCTGAGCTTTGGACTATGGCGTGCCCACAAATTCCCGCCTTTGCTCAGGCCTGAGAAATGTGTCCAGCACGCTCGAATTTTCATGCAGCAGAACTCGGCGCAATGCCGCCCCTTGGGCCACCCATGCGATAAATCTCGTCTATCGCTTTTGTATCGCATAACCAAGCAGTAAAGCGCCTGACCTCACGAAACGGAAAAAATCGTACGCTTAGGCCTTCCAAGGATCATTCGACTAAAAGAAAACGCTCCAGAATGCGATGACAGCTCGTTTTACGCAAAACGGGTACTGGATGACCCGCTGCTTTGTGATGGAGGTTTAGGGTTCCTCCGAGAATATTGTTCAGTTTCTCGCCTCAGACCGCGTAGCCCACCAACTTTAAACTAAACATATCCTTTTCATATCGTGGCAGCCAATCCACCGCACATTGTTTCGAGCGCGTTCTTGCGGCTGTCGGTGAATGTCTTGACCGACAGAGCGCCGAGGCCCTAATCCAGGTACGTGCCGACCAGCAGATGCAGGAGCGGACCGAGGAACTAGCTGATAAGTCCACAGAAGAAATGCTCACGCCGGAGGAACGTGACGAGTATGAGGCCCTGGTTCGAGTTGGCAACTTCCTCGCCATTCTACAAGCGAAAGCTCGCCGGCTTTTATCTGAAGGTTACGCTGCTTGATCGGCGAGCCACTCCGACAATTTGTCCGCGAAAGGGCAAGTCATCGCTGCGAGTTACTGCGGAATGCCGCAAGAGGCGGAGCCATTCTTTACCTACCACGTCGAGCACATCATAGCTCGCCGGCACGGCGGTGGGGCACTCCGAGTGCCGAAGCACGATCGCGATGTCGTCAACGCTTTCTCCGAACGATGCACTTCATGGCGCGATTGTTCAAATGAACTTACAAGACAGCCCGCACCTCTTGAAAGCAATGCAGTGCAACCGATGCACTACCATGTCGGCGGTGCGCGATTTCGCTCTGCTCGCCGTCTGGGCTACGATGGGGAGGGGATTTAAACATGTGCAGAAGAGGCGTCATAAAGCAGGATTATGACGCCTAATTTGCCGAAAGTACGAAATCTCGAAACAGGATTGGTCGTTTTAAGGCACAGATTGTGTCCTGATTTGACTGAAACTGTACTTGCGATGGGATCTAGAATTGCGAGAACGCTGCCCTTTTACACCAAAGGGCAGTTTTTTTTCGATCTATTTGGCATCTGATCTGATCACTGCGATAGCTCACTAGATCGAGCCAGGGGCAATGGAGGAGAACACCATGTTTAACCTGAAGAAGTCGTTCACTGTGCTGTCCACGAAGGTCCTGGCGGCCTCGTTGGCCCTGGCTCCCGTCAATGCCGACGCTTGCACCCGCGCGGTCTATCTGGGGCCGAATGACGACGTGATAACCGCGAGGTCAATGGACTGGAACGCCGACATTGGTACCAATCTCTGGATTTTCCCGAAAGGGATGGAGCGCAGCGGCGAAGCTGGCCGAAATTCACTGAGATGGACTTCCAAATACGGAAGCATCATCGCTTCCGGCTTCGATGTATCGACAACCGATGGGCTGAATGAGGCCGGATTGTGCGCTAACCTTCTTTGGCTGGCCGAATCTCAATATCCCGCTTTCGATCGATCCAAGCCTGGACTGTCTGTCGCGGCGTGGGCACAGTATGTTCTGGACAACTTTGCGACCGTCCAGGAGGCGGTCAACGCGCTTCGCGGCGAGCCGTTCACCATCTTTACAGATACACTACCCGGAGAGACGCGGCTGGCCACGCTCCATCTGTCGATGTCCGATGCGACGGGCGACAGCGCCATTGTCGAATATATCGGCGGCAAGCAGGTCATCCATCATGGCCGCAAGTATCAGGTCATGACCAACTCGCCGATCTTTGAGGAGCAGTTGGCGCTGAACGAGTACCGGAAACAGATTGGCGGCGCCGTCATGCTCCCTGGGACAAATCGGGCAGCCGACCGGTTCGCGCGGGCCTCGTTCTACGTCAATGCGATACCCAAGGACGAGGATCCGGTCAGCGCGCTCGCCAGCGTGTTCAGCGTCATCCGAAGCCTATCCGTGCCTTTCGGCATTACCACGCCCAACGAGCCCAATATTTCGTCAACCCGCTGGAGAACGGTCGCCGACCACAAGCGCAAGCTGTACTTCTTCGAATCGGCGTTGACGCCGAACACGTTCTGGGTCGATCTGAAGCAGGTCGATTTTTCGAGCCAGACGGGTAAGGTGAAGAAGCTCGATTTGGGAAAGGACCAAAGGAACGTATTTTCAGGGAACGCCGTGAAGGACTTTAAGGAAGCGGAGCCATTCAAATTTCAAGGGCTCTCGAGTCAGGACCGATAAAGCGGGTTGAAGCAGCTCCACTGAAGCTACCTTTGCCATCGTTCCACTCCAGACCAGAGCCCGCAGAACGTGTGGCTCCCGCATCGCTACCCTGACTGATGGTTTGCAAAGCTCAGGCTGGAAGCCCAGAAAAGCTGGCGTTGGGCTAAACGGAGCCAGAGATTCGTACAGTATTCTTTGTAGCAGCCTCCAAGTTTTGGGGCACTAAGAAATCTTGGACGGTGAGATCAAATAGCGTGAATGTTTTGTTTTAAGCACGGGGAATGGGCAATTGCAACGAAGACGCGTAGGGAACTGGCCGTTCTCTGGGATGCTCGTTGGGCTTGTCAATTGACTCGGTCGATTTTTCTGGTATTCTCGCTCGAATTCTAGTCGATTTTTCTTCCATTTGTTTTATGCCTGTCCTCGCAGAAAAACGAGCTAACGAGTTGGAGCAGAAGCGTGAAGCACTGCAAAAACAAATCGACCAACTCAGCCAGGAACTTGCTCGTGCTTTAGGCCCGCGATCGCTGCGCGTTATTTTGCCGGAGCTCCACTCGTCCAATGGCCGGATTGATGCGAAGAACCTAGCCTCGTTTTTAGGCATCCGATTAGCGAAGCTCTGTAGCGGCCTGGAATTGACCTATGGCACTGTCCACAAAAATCCGGATTCGGAAGCTATTCAGCCAGCGCTTAGGCCCGTAAAACGGATTCTGGAAATCCTCTATGACTACTTTCGGGCGCCAGAGGTAATCAGAGCCTGGCTCAATAGCGTTCATCCGGATCTTGGCATGTCGCCACTCGACGCGATCCTTGCGAACAAGGCTGAAGCGGTAGAGACAATGTTGGAAAACGCGATAGCCGGTATCCCGTCCTGATGCTGACTCCCGCGAGGCTCGCGCGAGCTCTGATGAGTCTCAAACGGGTCACGATTCACGGACCCTGGACCCGGGTGGTCCGTTTTCACCATTTGCTCGGACCTCCTCCAGGTTCTCCGAGAACGGATCCGCCTCAACCGTTTTTGGGGGGAGGCGCCAAGCTCCATGGCGCCCGGTTTACACCAAAGGGGAGTTTTTCTTCTATCTATTTGGCATCTGATCCGATCACAGCGCTGATGGAGATCGTTTCGGTTTTCGATCATCCGAATTGGGCTCGTTCTTCACCGCCACGTGCAGTTCCTTGGACGCTGTTTACTGTAGACGGAGTGGTCGCGAATCTGATTGACCTAGCAGATGCTGAGACCCAGGAACTCCTGGGTACGAATGAGCAGGAGCTCAGCGGTATCTGGCTAACAGTTGATAAACCAGTAACTCGAGTGCTTGGACAAGCAGCGTACTCGGATGGTTCAATCGCTGGGATCCGATACAGATCCGCGAAGAAGCACCCCGATGGCTTTTGCCTGGTAATTTTTGAGGATCGCCTCAGCCTTTCTTCCCACAACTATCTCGAGGTCTATGATCCAGTCGGTCGTCTCGATCAACGCATACCGTGAGGTCCGAGCTCCTTAGAGCGGCTAGCGTAGCAAGCGTGATTTGTAAGAACTATCTCTACCCAAAATAGACAGGGTGAGGTCTTAGCTGAATTGCAGAAGGTGTTAGCAGCGTCAGCAGGGCTACAGACCTTGCTGGCCGCTCCGTTTCTGATTTGATATCGATAATAGGGTAGGGCAGGAAACATGTTGTGATATACTGATTCAGCCGGTGAACCGTGTTTTTCGAACATAATTATGCGGTCGTGGCGAAGAGAAAGGCTGCCTCAGAGCACGTTGGGCGTACTAGTCTTCGAAGGCGGACATGTCTCGCAAGTCAGCTAAAACCGGGACACACATTTTTGTTTAACGCCCATTTGATCCGCCATACCTTTTGCGGAGGGATGACCGAAACGCTCGACAACCCAGCCTAGATTCGCGGCGAGCTGTGCAATCGGCTCGATTTCGGGCCCGAGCCGAAGAGCAGAAGTCGAACAGGAAGCGGCACTCTATCTATTAAGATGCCGCGTCGCTTGGCCAGAAGAACATCAGTGGGATCCGCTCACGAAACGGAAATTTAAGTACGGTAAGGAGCTCTGTCTCCTCGTGGGCGGCAGTGCGAGGGCACGTCATGAGGAACGCTAAACCTCCACCACAAAGCAGCGGGTCTCCCAGCACCCGTTTTGCGTAAAACGAGCTGTCATCGCATTCTGGAGCGTTTTCTTTTCGTTGAATAATCCTTGGAAGGCCTAAACGTACTTTATTTTCCGTTTCGTGTGCGGACCCCTATATCGGCTCGTTTTCTCAGCGATTCAGCGCAGCGTGCTTTCGGCGCATCGATTCCACTTTGTCTACCGGCAATAGATTTTTCCCGCCGCGAATCTCTGTTTCGTATTCTCGATAGAATTGGGGCGAACACCCTGTGGAACACTTGAAGAGGCGACTGAAATAGAATTCATCGTCGAATCCGACCTCGTAAGCGACTTCCTTTACGGGTCGCAAAGTATGAAGCAACTGCCATTTTGCGTGTTTTAAGATCCTTTCCCGAATGAGGTCGGTCAGGGTTTTGTGAAAGTACGTCCTGCTTAGCTTGCCGAGTGCCCGGGGATTCATTCCCACCATTTTTGCATAGTCAGCGGGACGATGCTTCGATCGATAGTGTTGCTCGATCAATGCTTTCAACCGATCGAGTATCGGCGGTATGCGGGGGGCGAGATTCTCTGTAGCGCACGCGTCCTGGCTTATTTTCAGACGAGTTGCTTTGATCAAGAAGATTTTCAAATACGAGACCAGTATCTCAGATGTGGCGAGGGCCCCGAAGCCTAATTCCGCCAGCATTTGCTCGACGATTGCGTCGAAAGCCCGCTCGTCATCCGGCGCCAAACGGGCAATTGGCACTCCGTAAACGTTGTTAAATAGGACGCCGTTGCATCCGACCGCTTCATGGTGAGTTTCGATACAAAGAAACTCGGCATGAAAACGCATACAGACCCCGCTGATCGGCTCCTGACTTCTCAGGAGAATATCCTGATAAGGAGCCGCGAAGAGGAGGACCGGCGAAGAAAAGGAGAAGGTCGCTAAATCCAAATCCCAGGTGCCAGATCCAGTCTTGATCCACCGAACGTTGAAATAGTTAGATCGCTCGTTGAACCCCGATCCGGCAGCAAGCGTGAAATTCTGTAACTGAAAAGCGATATGGCCTTGACGCGGGTCGAGCAGCGTCAAAGCGGTCGGCTGGCTTCCGGATTTCATGCACGGTTGTTCTGTTAGGTCTTCTGAGCGGGCTCTTCGGATTTCAAATCCATCTTACAAGTATCGGAGCGACCCGGGCGTTTTCGTCCATGCATCCGTGGTGTCCATCCATTCCGTGAAAGAACTATTTCGAATATTTTCCGACATCGCAAATCAACATCTGTACCTGACTATGAACCAGACTATCACCCACGCTGAGCCCACTCTCAAAACCGGGCCCCGCATGATCACGCGCATCTTCGAAATCGCGGCACGGGCGGACCGCGCCGGCGTTGTAGTGACTCGCATTGGTCTCATCGTCGTCCTTCTCTGGATCGGCGGTCTGAAGGCCTTCAAATACGAGGCACAGGGCATCGTGCCTTTCGTCGCGAACAGCCCGCTCATGAGCTTCTTCTACGCGGATCCCGGCCATTACAAAGCGCATATGAACCCCGAGGGA
>JBKPCS010000041.1:0-16080 GCA_046727495.1 bacterium
AGTGGACGCCGAGGAGCGCGACAAGATTTTGTTTCGATGGAACCAAACCAACCGGGACTATCGAGTCGCTTCTCTTAAAGAGTTTCTGGAAACGCAGCTGGCGAATACTCCCGATCAGCCGGCTATCATCTTTGAAAATTACCAACTGACATATAGAGAGCTTCACGCCCGAGCCAACCAGTTGGCTCATCGACTGAAGCGTCTCGGCGTTGGGCCAGAGTCGATTGTAGGTGTTCTGGCTGAGCGCTCCGTCGAAATGGTGCTCGGTCTACTTGGGATTTTGAAGGCCGGTGGCGCTTACTTGCCCCTCGGTCCGGACTATCCCTCCGACCGGATTCATTTTCTTCTTCGAGATGCTCAACCGAAACTGGTCTTAGCCCAGCGCAGGTTCATCGGCCGTTTACCGATCAATACACAAGCAATTGCGCTGGAGGAGGATTTCCGCTCGGAGGCTGAAAGCAATCTCAAGGATCAGTTGGTGTCTGATAGCTTGGCCTACGTGATCTATACATCAGGTTCAACCGGGCAGCCCAAAGGCGTCATGATCACGCACCGGGCGGTGGCAAATTTTCTCCAATGCGTACAGGAAATTCACTCCCTCGGGACGAATGACAAAATCATACAGAAGTCTCCTTTTACCTTCGATTTCTCTGTTCAAGAATTCTTCTGGCCATTGACAACAGGAGCCACATTGGTTTTGGCCGGACCAGGAATGCACGGCGACAATCGCCATCTCATAAAGACGATTCGAGAAAAGACTATCACCGCCCAGACTTTCGTCCCCTCCATCCTGGCGGCGTTTCTCGACGACGAAGAAGCCAAAGAATGCACCTCGCTCAAATGCGCTATCTGCTGTGGAGAGCCTTTGTCTTCTGAACTCCAGGACCGCCTCTTTTCAATTCTGCCGCATATTCGCTTAGTCAACCTTTATGGACCGACCGAAGCGGCGGTTGCCGTGACCCGGTGGAATTGCCGCCCTGGAAGCGCCTGCGGGACAGTTCCGATCGGTACGCCATTCAACAATACTCAGATCTATATCCTAGATCGCGCGATGCAGCATGTACCGGTGGGCGTCCCCGGTGAACTACATATCGGAGGTGTACAAGTTGGTCGCGGCTATTTGGCGCGACCGGAGCTCACCCGCGAGAGGTTCGTAGAGAATCCATTTGGAGAAGGGAAACTTTATAAGACAGGTGACTTGGCCCGCTATCGCGATGACGGTGTTCTCGAGTTCATTGGAAGGACCGATTTTCAAGTCAAGGTTCGAGGATTTCGAATCGAGCTGGAAGAAATCGAAGCAACTCTGAAATCAGTTTCCGGGGTTAAAGATGCCGTCGTCATTGTTCGGGACGATCGCGACAATCGCCGGTTGGTTGCCTACCTCATCGCGGAAGGACTACAAACTCGAGATCTGCGCGCTTGGGTAAGCAGTAAGCTTCCCGATTACATGGTGCCATCCGCGTTGGTGTTTCTGAAAGAGTTTCCGCTTACAGCAAATGGCAAGCTTGATCGCAAGGCTCTACCGGAACCTGCCACAACAGTAACCGAACAAGAATTTGTTCTGCCGCGAGATCAAGCTGAGGCCGAGATTGCAGCCATCTGGGCGAACATTCTTCATTTGCCTGCAGTCGGTGTAACGGACGATTTCTTCGATCTGGGAGGAGACTCGTTGCTCGGCGTCCGATTATTTACTCAAATCCGGAAGCTGTTGGGGACCGATCTTCCTTTGGCTACTCTATTCCAGGCGACCACGGTCGAAAAATTAGCCACCCTGGTGAAAGAAAAAGGGTGGCGCTCAAATTGGTCGCCGCTTGTTCCAATCCAACCGCTCGGGAATCGGCCACCACTGTTTGCGGTTCATGGCGGATACGGAGAAGTCATGCTGTATCGGCATCTCGCTGGATTTCTCGGAACCGATCAACCGTTTTATGGTCTCCAGGCCCAGGGCCTGGACGGCTCGCCGATCCGCTTGGATACCGTAGAAGCAATCGCTACGACTTATCTTGCCGAGGTTCAAAAGGTTCATACGGGCGGCCCCTACCTGTTGCTAGGCTATTGTACCGGTGGTGCGATTGCTTTTGAGATGGCCCAGCAACTCCACAGAGCCGGAGAGGAAGTTGCGTTTGTCGGATTGATCGATTCTCCCAATCCTGCACGGCCGCCGGTGCGAATGTCCCTAAGCGAAAGAACCAAACACCGGCTCGAAATCGCCTCACATCTTTCGCCGCTGGACCAGCTTCGTTATTTTGCCGGAAGAGCCTCCGGCAAGGTGTCGGCAAACCTTCAAAAATGGCGCGGTCAGCGCAAGCTGGCGAATCTTGAACATCAGAATGGCGCTTCGGTTCCAGAAGACGCCAGGTTGCTGAACGTAATCACTGTTCATGATCAGGTCGTGAGCGCCTACCGACCGACTCCATTTGCCGGACGTTTGACCTTGTTCCGAGCTAAGGATCTGGATGATGGATACGCCTACAAAAAAGATCTCGGTTGGACAGAATTCGCGAAGGAAGGACTGCAACTGATTGAGATCGCTTCGGAACATTATGAAATGTTGAAGCCTCCTTACGTTCAGTTCGTTGCGACCAAACTCGAGGAAGCAATCCAGGCCCCTAGCGCTACGCTGCGCTCCACCCTCTAGGCTGTAAATGAATCGCGGCCTAGCCGCTCCACCTAGGGTTCCGCTGCGCTCCACCCTTGGCTGTAAATGGAATCGCGGCTTTACTACTTCACCTAGGGTGAAGCGCAGCGGAGCCCTAGGTCCTTGACGTGATTCTGAGGCGTGCATATAGTGTTCATTAGAACACTATATGCCTTCGCCTAAGATCATCGAACTGCGCCGCGTTCTGGCGGAACGGTTTCCTCCTCAAACAGTGTCTTCTTTTTGTACCCCAACTGGATGGAACTGGTTTGATTCTGCCTTAGGTGGAGGCTTGCCGAAGGGAGCCATCACTCAACTCGTAGTTCCGAAGATTAGCTCAGGAAGCGCGATTGTATTGCAAGAAATTATCGATGCACGCTGCCGCGAAATGCAGCCGACTGCATTGGTTGATGCAAAGGATTGTTTCGATCTGCCCGTGACCTATCCCCATTTGCTTTGGGCTCGTTGCACCAACGCAATGCAAGCTATCAAAGCAACGGATCTTTTACTCCGAGACGGCAATCTCCCTTTTATCATCCTCGATCTAAAACAGAGCACAGCAGGCGAATTACGGAAAATCCCAGCTACAACATGGTACCGGTTCCAGCGCTGCTCGGAAGAAAGTAAATGCAGCTTATTCGTGATTACCAGTCACCCTATTATTTCGAGTTCACAAATTACAATAAAGATGACGCATCAACTCATAATTGATGATTTGTCCACAGAGTTAATCCGGATTACCGACCAGATTTCTCTCCAAATCAGCCGACGCAAAATTCAACTGGAGTATTGCTATGGATAAATCGCCAATACGTTATTTTGTAGCTATTTATATTCCTTTTTACGCTTTATCTTGCTCGCAACAGAAACATCGTTTCACAAAAAAGAAGAAAGAAAGTAATCAAACCGCTTTCGAGTTTTCTTCTTCATCCACCTTGCCTACAAGTTCTGATGAATCAGAACAAGAATTGCCTGCAGCATTGCTTGATGCTGATGGATTACATGTCAGTGAAACAAACTCCCCCGCTCAGGCGCTCGAGGTTCTCCCCGGCATGTCCGTCAGCCTCGCACTCGCTCGCGCCCCTGAACTACTCCTTTATCCGCGCGACCAATCTCATGAAAGGCACCTCCAAGATACGCTTCTACAACTGGCTTATCGGTACTCTCCTTTTATCGAGAATACTGCTCCAGGAATCTGCACATTGGATTTACGAGGGGTCCGCTATTCCCAGTCTTGGTTACGCGAGCTGTTGTCAAAAATTCAATCAATCGGACTCAGGGCACAGGCAGGAATTGGGCCAAATCCGGAAATCGCTTTACAAGCAGCCAAGATAGCTGATCCGATCCGTGAAATTTCTCAGGATGATACCCTGTTGTGTTCGCTCCCTTTAGAATCGCTTTCTCCCTCTGTTTACCTGCTCGATATTTTGAAAAGCTGGGGGATTCGAACTCTTGGCGAGCTTACTCGTTTGCCTAGGGAAGAAATCGGTCTACGACTCGGGTTAGAGGGTTTATCCCTTTGGGATCGAGCGGCAGGGCACTCGACTGATCTACTAAGGTTGACTCATCCGCCTGAGCGATTTGAAGAATCGTACGATTTTGAACAGCACCTGGAAACTCTTGAACCGCTTTTATTTATCCTAAGACGTTTCCTGGAAAGGCTGGCGTTGCGAGTAGAATCGCTCTACCTGCTAATCGCTGAGATTCGATTGACTCTATTGCTGGATAACGGGGAAAAAATCACTCGCACCTTACAAATTCCTGCTCCGACACGTGATGTCGATTCATTGTTCTCAATCGCTTCTCAGTATCTCGAGACATTGCAAACCACATCGCCGGTGAGCGGGCTGTACCTAGAGGTGTCGCCAAGTAAACCTCATCATCATGAAATGGATCTCTTTCGCGCTGGTATAAAAAACCCGAATCGATTCTTTCAGACATTGGCTCGTTTAGCGGCTCTGCTCGGGAATCAACGAGTAGGTACACCACAAAAAAACAACACCCATCGCCCGGATAGTTTTCAAATGCAGACATGGTCCAGCGATCGATTAGAGCCTCGGCTGAAAATCGGTCCGGCACTGCGACGTTATCGACCGACGATTCCTGCAAGTGTTGAATTAGAAAATGGGAAACCGCTCGTACTCCGAAGCGAAACCGTTTCCGGCCGAATTCTCGAAGCGCAAGGCCCATGGAAGCTTGCCGGTAACTGGTGGGATTATTCTCGATGGGAAACCAATGAATGGGACGTCTCTTTAGAGAACGATAACGGGATCTATCGGGTAGCACAGACCATGAACAAGGAATGGGAGATTGTCGGGGTGTATGATTGAACGCGTTCGGCGTTCGGCGTTCGGCGCCTGAGGCTCTGTCGTCGGTAGGGTCGCGATTTATCGCGACCTCGTGTGGCTACCACACGCACGAGGCTGAGCTGAAGCTCAACCCTACCGATCTTGTGATAGGGCACATCGACTGTAGCGATTTATAGCCGACACGAAACGCCGAACGCCAAACGCCAAACGCCGAACGCTATGTCTTACGTCGAGCTTCATTGTCGGAGCGCTTTCAGTTTTCTCCGAGGCAGTTCAGCGCCGGAGCAACTGATTTACACCGCTGCCGAGCTACAGTTACCAGCCGTTGCACTTTGTGACCGTGACGGGGTCTTTGGCGCTCCTCGGTTCTATACCGCTGCCCGAGAATCCAATGTACGTCCAATTGTCGGCAGCGAGTTAACCATGGTAGATGGTTCGGTATTACCGGTCTTGGTACAATCAAGAACTGGATACCAGAATTTGTGCCGGCTCATTACGCGTGCAAAACTGCGTGCACCCAAAAGTCAGAATGCAATCGATTGGCCTGAATTAGCTGAGTTCAGCGAAGGTTTAATTTGTCTGACTGGAGACGAAACCGGACCAATTCGAAGGGCATTGAATGCGGGAGATTTTTCTCGCGCTGAACAACGATTGGCAACGCTCAAATCTGTTTTCGATGCGGACCATCTATTTATCGAGACTCAGCGGCATGCACTTCGTGAAGAGGAATGGGGAAATCAACAATTATGCGAGCTGGCGAAAAGACATAATTTAAAGCTAGTCGCCACCAATGGAGTGCTTTATGACATCCCGCGACGCCGAACAGCGCTCGATGTTTTTACCTGCGCACTAAATCATACAAATCTGGATTCAGCAGGTCGATTGCTCCAATCAAACGCTGAGCGTTATCTCAAACCGCCATCAACGATGGCGGCGCTATTTGCAGATCTACCGCATGCAGTTGCTAACAGTGTCGCAATTGCCAGTGAGATTGAGTTCACCCTGGAAAATCTGGGATACCAGTTTCCCAACTATCCAGTACCAGATGGTGAAACCATGGATAGTTTTCTGCAAAAGACCACCTGGGAAGGAGCGCGTAAACGCTACAAGAAAATCAGTCTACGCGTACGAACGCAGATTGAACATGAATTGGACCTTATCAGCAGACTCGGTTTCCCCGGTTATTTTCTGATCGTCTGGGATCTGGTGCAGTACTGCAATCGCTCAAATATCATGGTGCAAGGACGTGGGAGCGCAGCAAATAGCGCAGTTTGCTACAGCTTAGGGATCACCTCGGTAGATCCGGTGGGCAGCAATCTCTTGTTTGAACGATTCTTAAGTGAAGGACGCAAAGGATGGCCGGATATCGATCTGGATCTACCAAGCGGCGACCGACGCGAACAAGTGATTCAGGAAGTTTATCGACGCTACGGTAGGCACGGCTCTGCCATGACAGCGAATGTAATCACTTTTCGTGGCAGGAGTGCTATGCGAGAAATTAGTAAAGCGCTCGATTTGCCAGACGAGGTGATGGACAAGTTCTCTCGTTTGTATGCAAATGGAGATTTTCCCGAGACGCTAGAAACTATCGATCATCTGCGTCAGGCGGGACTCCCCCTCGACCATCCGAGAGTCAATGCGTTCTTGGAAGTGTATCAAGATATTCTGGGGTTACCTCGTCATCTTGGACAACATTCCGGCGGCATGGTGATTTGCCAAGGCCAATTGGACACAGTGGTTCCTTTAGAAAATGCGACGATGACCGATCGCAGCGTGATTCAGTGGGACAAAGAAGATTGTGAAGATCTCGGCATCGTCAAAGTAGATCTACTTGGTTTAGGCATGATGGCTGCGCTTCAGGATGCAATTGAAATCTGTAATCAAAGAGGGAAACCGGTAGATCTGGCTACGCTGCCTAAAGATGATCCAGAAACTTACGAAATGCTTTGTCGAGCTGAAACTATCGGCGTGTTCCAGGTTGAAAGTCGCGCTCAAATGGCCACTCTACCCCGGATGCAGCCAAAGACATTTTACGATTTAGTGATTGAAGTTGCTATTATCCGGCCCGGACCGATTCAAGGGCATCTGATGCATCCTTATCTGGCGAGACGGGAAGGACTTGAGCCTGTTACCTTCCTCGATCCACGGCTGGTTCCGGTACTCGAACGAACACTGGGAGTACCGCTCTTTCAAGAGCAGATGCTCAAAATCGCAATGGTCATGGCAAATTTCTCTGGCGACGAAGCGGAGGAACTGAGACGAGCACTTAGTTTTCACCGATCGCAAGAACGAATGCAAAGGGTCGGAGAGAAACTGCGTCGTGCCTTATACTCAAATGGTGTAAGCGAAGAAGTTTCCGAGAAACTGCTTTCTGCGATTACTTCTTTTGCTCTGTATGGATTCCCCGAATCGCATGCAATCAGTTTTGCGCTGATCACATATGCCAGTTCCTGGTTAAAAGTTCATCGACCGGCCGAATTCTTTGTTGGACTGCTTAACAATCAGCCAATGGGTTTTTATGCGCCCGCCACATTAATTAAAGATGCTCAACGCCGCGGTCTCAGAATACGTCCAGTATCTGTGATCGATTCAGAATGGCTGTGTACCGTCGAATCAGACAAAACGATCCGTCTAGGCTTCTGTTTGACTCGCGGAATCAAAAAAGAAAATGCCGAACAAATGGTCCAGGAAAGAAAGAAGCGAGCATTCAAAAATTTATTCGACTTCCGTAGTCGCACTTCTTTTGCGCGCGATGAACTCAGAGTTTTGGCAAAGTCCGGTGCACTGAACCCTATCATTGGACATCGGCGTGATGCTCTCTGGTCTGTAGAAAACACATTTAACCAGGAAGAATTTTTCTGGAATGCTCCCGAGAAATCCCCGCTTTCTGCGATGGAACCGGTTGAGCGTTTGGCAGCCGACTTTGAAACGATGCGTCTGACCACTGGACCACATCCGATGTCATATATACGAGGATCTTTACCAGACGATATTTGGCGAAGCGCAGATCTAGCATCGGCAAAGAATGGCGCCCGGCTACGAGTAGCTGGAATTGCGATTTGCCGTCAACGACCGGGCACCGCAAAAGGCTTCGTATTTATCAGCCTGGAAGATGAGACTGGCATTTCAAATGTAGTGGTCCGCCCAAATGTTTTCGAGTGTCTTCGATTAGTCATCACTCAAGAGCCCTTCTTGCTGATTGAAGGGATTTTACAAAAGCGCTCCGGCGTTATCCATGTTCGCGCGGAAAATATTGAGCGTTTGCCTACCTTCTCTTTGGAGACCGCTACTTCTCATGATTTTCGGTAGTTGGCTCGATGACCCGCGCCTTCCTCCTTCGCCAAGGCTACGGCGGACACGTCAGCGCGTGACCCTTTTCGGCATCCATACCTAGGGCTACGCTGACGCTTCGCCCGAGGCCCTCTTCATTCCGCAGCTTCGCTGCGTAATCATCGGAGTGGTAGCGTGTCATCGTCGATAGATTAGCTACGCATCGTGCAAGCAGCGAAGCTGCGCCGTCAAAATAGCCTAGGGCGAAGCGTCGGCGTAGCCCTAGGTATATGCACGGGGGACTGCCGCGCACTGGAAGTGCGCTTAATCCCAGCAGGAGAATCTTGACACAGATCGCCCCAGAACCAATGCACTTTGCCCGAAGCACAACAGCATTAATCGACAACATTGTTAATCGATAACCTGGTTAATGGTTAGTTAATTGTTGGTTCAACAGGCTCTGTAACCCTTGCAAAAATGCCGGCGTCAAACCATGCATGTACCCTTCAGTAACAGGTGCAACATCTTTGCCAGCCTCAGAGAAGTTGCTGTCGAGAAATCAATGCTTGAGTTCTCATCCCATTGGCTCTAGCCGATCGACTCTATCGGTTAATAAGAACGTTCGATACTGGATTGGCAGCGTCCTGCTTTGCGGTTCGCTCGCCCTTCTCTTCTCACTTTCAACTAAAGCGAGTGCACAGAGCGTTTCCCCTCAGCAGATCCCGATTAACCATTTCATCTACATCATCCAGGAGAACCATTCGTTTGACAATTACTTCGGCACCTACGCAAAAGCTGATCATATTCCGCCCGGAATTAAGCTTGCTGACCGGCCTCCCAATTGGCCCGGCCCAAGAACATATTATCGCCCGTTCCATTTTTCGGGCGATGCCATTCCGCATGCACTTGAGTCATGCCTGGCAAGCCGCGCGGACTGCATGGAACGATGGATCTATGGATGGTTTCATTTGGGCTAAGTCGCGGTACTCTACCCGCGGTTTCGTGGATTGTGCCAAACGGTGCGGAAAGCGAGCATCCACCGGCCAGCGTCCCAAACGGGATGTGGTATGTGACAGCCCTTATCAACGCGGTGATGCAAAGCCCATATTGGGACGATTGTGCGATCATCCTGGTCTGGGATGATTACGGCGGTTTCTATGATCACGTTGCTCCGCCTCAGACAGATCGCTACGGATTCGGTCCGCGTGTCCCGGCACTCATCATATCACCCTATTCGAAGAGCGGGGTGGTAGTGAGCACGCGATTTGATTTCACGTCGCCTCTAAAACTGATCGAAACCAAGTTCCATCTTCCGGCGTTAACCGATCGGACAGAGATTCCAACAACATGCTCGATTGTTTCGATTTTAGTCAAAAGGCTTTGGATCCAGATGTTATCACGCCTGATATGAACCTTGATTTCAGAGGCGTCGTGACTGTGCAGCCATAGGGGGAAACGCCGGGAACGCCGAGAACTGAAACGTGCGAACCATCGAAACGTATCTCGACAATTTCAAGGACTTGCCCATGAGCTGCCGCGTCCACGAGGCTGATCTGAAGCTCGGCCCTACCGATGATGTGGCAGATTCATCGCTTTTCGAACGTTATCGGCGATAACGGCGATCCATTTTGAACCCTCCGATAAGGGGCTTGTCAAACTAGGGAAATGCCGTTGGTTTAGCTTATGACACCCGAAGAAAAGAATCTTATCTCCGGTCTCTTTGATCGACTTGCCCAGGCGAATACGCAGGGTAAGGACGCAGAAGCAGAGGAATTGATTCGCAGTAGAGTCGCGCAGAATCCTTCAGCCCCTTATTTGCTAGCGCAGAGCACCCTGGTCATGCAGCAAGCGTTGGCGAACGCGCAAACCCGTATCGCTGATCTCGAAAAACAACTAGATGAGGCGAAGGCGGGCCAGAAAGCGCCATCGGGCGGCAGCTTTTTGTCGGGCGTAGCCAGCCTTTTTGGTGGGGGCAGCTCTCATGCACAGCCTCAACAACCCGCGACTCCTCCTCCAGTCCCGCGGGCGGCAGGACCAGGCGCTCCTCCGCCGGTGCCTCAGCAACCACAACAAGGTTATGCGTACGCTCCGCCTCCGCCTCAATACGCTCCGCCGCAATCGACGGGTGGCGGTTTCCTACAGAACGCGCTAACGACGGCCGCGGGAGTTGCCGGCGGCGCATTGCTTTTCCGCGGGATCGAGAATCTTCTTGGTCATAACCCCGGTCCGTTTGGCGGCGCGGTAATGCCAGGGGGCGGTTTTATGCCCTCCGGTCCCCAGGAGGTAGTGAATAACTACTATATGGAGGGGAATCAGGCATCGGGGGAACAACGAGTTGCAGATCAGGGAGATCCCGATCCGGACAGCCAGTATGTGGCTGATCAGGGAGATCCTGATCCGGATAGCCAATACGTAGCCGATCAAAATGACCCGGACCCGGACGATCAGTACACCGACGCCACGGACTACGGTTCGGGAGACGATTTTGGCGGGGACAGCGGCGGGGACGATAACTTCGCATAGGGGCGCTTTCAGCCCCGAATGCTTTCGCGGTTATCGGTAGACGGTTAACGGTCGACCGTCGACGGTTTGCCACGGATAGATGCGAAGTTGGCTGAGGTCAATTTGGTAACGCCTGGTTACTGAATACGTCAAAGAAGGCTGTAGACTCCCGATGAGGCTCGTGCTGATTTTGCTGGCTGCGTACTTTGTCTGCCCCTGGGCGATCGGAGCGGGAGCCAGCAGCATTAATCTCTCGCGCGACTTG
Organism: bacterium; assembly: GCA_046727495.1. Taxonomy (GTDB): domain Bacteria; phylum Verrucomicrobiota; class Verrucomicrobiia; order Chthoniobacterales; family JAFAMB01; genus JBKPBY01. Next base: position 10,985 of record JBKPCS010000041.1, read on the forward strand.
GTATCGCTCGGAATCGCTGGACAGAACCTTTCGCGTAATGACCCGTCGCTTGATGCACGACCGCTATTCGAAGCGGCATTGAAATATGTAAGGGCGCATCGCGTGCGAACGGTAACCGTGGATCGTGGCGCTTACTATTTTCTGACCGCCCAGAGTTCAACCGCCTACATCGGTATCTACGGATTCTCGGACTTAACCGTCGATCTCGCTGGTTCGACCATTTATTTTGCCGATGCGTTTAAGCAAGGGTTCGGAATCGCTGCAAGCAAACGAGTTACCCTCAGGAATTTCCAAATCGATTTCCTGAAACCGCCATACACCTATGTGAAACTTGCTTCGGTAAATCCGGCACAGAGGACACTAGTCTACACTTTGAGCGGAGACTGGCCGGATCCAGCGACTTTCAACGGAGGCACGAGCGCATATGGGCCGCTGGTTCTTTGGGCGGTGGCGTTCCGCAACGGTGAGATTCTCCCTGGGACGTCGCGTATGCACGTTGCAGAACCGATTGCCGGTAATGTGCTGCAGCTAGTTCAGGATCAGACGCCTTGGACCCAGCCCACAACGCTGTCGACACTTCAGCCAGATGACATCATCGTCGTGACACAACGGGGCGGCCCTCCTCCGATTATCGCATCGAATAGTGACTCGATCTCCATCTCCCACGGAACAGTGTTCGGATCCAGCGGAATGGCGGTGTTGCTCGATTCGGTCAGCAATTCAAGTGTCGACGCTGTGTTTGTGCAGCCTCGTTCCGGCAATCTTCTCTCAACCAACGCAGACGGGATCCATTTCGTTAACACAGGGCCAGACAATCACATACGCAACTGTTTTGTCACTCGCACACTGGATGACGCTCTCGCGATCGATTCATACCTGCTCGCCACCGTCGTCAGCCAGAATAACGCTCGTCAACTGACTGTCATTCGCACTGCTTACCTACATTTTCCTAACGGATCGGCGGTGAATTTTGTTGATCCTGTTTCGGCAGCCGAATTCAGGGGAGCGACAATCGTTTCTCAAAATCCACTCGATTCAAATTCGCCGGTGTTCGACGGAACGGTGATCTTGAATTTCGACCGTGACTTACCAACGATTAATCCGGGTTCAGAAATGGTGTTCTCAGGTCCGGCCGCTCGCGGAGCAGGCTCCAGTATCGAAAACAACGTTATCGGAGAAGCCCCTTTCGGTCGCGGAATTTGGGTTGGTGGCGCCGAAGGGGTTGTGATTCAGGGCAACTCCATCGGGGATACCAGTAACGGAGGCATAGCAATTTGTGGCGACACCGCTCCGAATTACCCGACGCCGCCTGCACACAATATCTTGGTAAAACGCAATCTGGTTTACGGCAGCCTGGGGCCGATGGCATCGGGCTCAGGCATACAAATCGCGGTAGGCGCAATCTTAGTTAATTTCTTGGACAACCGATATGCGTTTGTACCCGCGCCGCGAAGCACGAACATTTCGATTGAAGAGAATTTGATTTTCGATTCAGGCAGATCCGGGATCTGGGTCGGAGAACTGGATAGCGGGTCAATTCGCAATAATACGATCATCGGCTACGATAAACACCCGGAACTTCCGCTCTTCGGCGTCAGCGCAGCAGAGCAAACGCAACTCCTGGAGGATTTCAAACAACCAGTGGTTGTCCGCTACAGCAACAACGTCACGGTGTCGAACAACCAAAGCAGATAGGGCGCGCTTTCAGCGCGCCCGTTGACCGTCCGCCGTCTTCCGTCTGTGCTCGCTCGGCGATTTCCGGACCAAGCTGTGTTCCGAACGCAACAACATACCAGCCGGAACGGTTGACGGTAGACGGTCGACCGAAAACCGATAACGGCGGCACTGAAGGTGCCGCCTACAGATGCCGCTACTGCAAAGGCCCAATGCCGATCGCTCGGCGCTTAGTTTGAACCTCCTGCTTCTGCTTCGGATCAGACGCGAGTTGTTCGGCTTTTGTCAGCAAATCGGCGCCCGCTTTTGGGTCGCCTTTCTTTGCTACGGCTTCGCCTTTGCCTGCAATAGCCTCGAAGTCGTTGGGATCGGCAGACAAAACTTTGTCGAAATCGGCGATAGCATCGTCGAATTTGTTCAACTTCACATAGAGTGAACCGCGACGATTCAGCAGATCCTTGTCATCAGGTTTCTTTGTCAGAGTCTTGGTCAAATCATCCACGGCTTTATCAAGGTCGCCGGATGACTCATAGACAAAGGATCGCGCTACGTAATAGGCGTCGTTATTCGGGTCCAACGCGATCGCTTGATCAAAGTCCGCCAGGGATCCCGCCTTGTCGGCTTTCTTCATCTTAGCGTAGGCGCGCCCACTGAATAGCGTAGCCTCCTTGGGCTTCAACGCGATTGCCTTGTCATAGTCAGCAATTGCAGCATCGAACTGGTCTGCATCGTAGTTCAATTGCGCCCGCTGCTGCAGCGCTTCCACATCGTTCGGTCGAGCTTCGACCATCGCGTTGAGATCGGCTTGCGCTTTCTCTTTATCATTGGAATGAAGATAGGCAAGGGATCTGGCGGACAGTGCTGCAAGATCTTTTGGATTCAGTTCCAGTGCCTTGGAGTAGTCGGCGATTGCTTCCTGCCATTTTTGGCCCGCAGCATAGAAATCGCCTCTTTCCTTATAGAGAGTTGGATCGGTAGGTTTCTTCTCGATCAGTTTGGAAAAATCCGCTGCTGCTTCTTCATTCTTCTTTAGTCCGGCATAAGAGAACGCTCGAAATCGAAGAGCTTTCTCGTTATCAGGCTGGACCTTGAGAACTGCGTCGAAGTCCGCGATGGCCTTATTGGGATGCCCTCCCTGGGCATAGGCGTAACCACGATTCGCCAAAGAGGTCAGGTCATTCTTTTCCATGCTCAGGACTTTGTCGTAGTCAGCTGCTGCCTTATCCCATTGTTTGGTCGCAACGAAAAAGGCGGCGCGGTTGCGAAAATGTGGTGGCTTGGGCGAAAGCTCGATCGCTTTGTCAAAGTCTGCTAGCGCTTCGGAACGTTTTCCCTCTTTAAATGCCTGGGCCGCCTTGATTGTGTACTCGTCTGCAGTGATCGCTCCAGCGGATGTGATCATCGAAAGACCAATACACGCAACGATCGCGGCTATGGTGGATTTGGTTAACTGTGGGGTTGTCATAGGAGATGTTCGCTCTTAAGGAAGGATTATCGTTTGCCCTGGCTTGAGCTCATCCGGATTAGACAGCTGGTTCTGGTTAGCATCCAGAATATCTTTCCACCGGTTAGGGCTTTGATAAATCTTGCGCGAAATCGAGCTTAGCGTGTCCCCTGGCTGAACCTGATAGGTGCGTACCTTTGCACGAGCCTGCTTTTCTGCTTCAACAAATGCCGCCGGAGGAGAAGATGATTTCGCCGTTGTGTCCGCTTTTGCGGTTGCCGGCGCCGGCTCCAACGAGGTGTGGCCAATGTGCCTTAAAGCGTTCCGAGCAGCTTCAGCAATGTTATTCGGAGGATGCAATTCCAGGATCCGTTTGTAATGATACGCTGCACTCGCAGGATCATGAAGCTGAGTCAAAAAAATTTCTGCCATCTTTTTGTGGATGGACAATCTATCACCGCTATTCAGCGCTTTCTCGTATGAATTGATTGCCGATTCGTATCTCCCGGCCTTGAGTTCCGAGTCCGCTTTTTGCTCATCCTTTGTTGGGCGGGTACACCCGCCGAGAAATACCAAGAGTAAAACGAACAACCATCTCGGGTTTTTCGACAATCGACCAGCCTGACGGAACATTAATTCTATCACTATTTTAACCCAATCCGGGTCATTAGTCGCAGAAACCCCACGGAGGCATGCGTCACGCCTCGAGTTTCAAGGATTCCAGAGCTTTGATCGTCGCCTTCAATGCTTTCAGACGGGCATACCATTTGAAATTCGCTTCGATCACGGTCCATGGAGCGATCGCAGTGCTGGTCTTTTCGAACATGTCTTCAGCAGCTTCGTTGTGTTCTTCCCACCTCTGCCGGTTCCGCCAGTCTTCCTCAGTAATCTTCCAATGCTTCAACGGATCAGCCTCCCGGCTCCTAAAGCGGCTAAGCTGCTCGTCCTTCGAAATATGAAGATAAAGCTTTATGATTAGAGTGCCGTCTTCGACTAGCAGCCGCTCGAGCTCGTTGATTTCTCGATACGCTCGCTTCCATTCTGCCGGCGTTGCAAATCCTTCAACCCGCTCGACCAGGACGCGGCCATACCATGACCGATCGAAAATCGCGATCTGCCCATAGGGAGGTAACTTATTCCAAAAGCGCCAAAGATAATGATGCTGATGCTCTTCCTGCGTCGGCTTGACGATGGAGTAGACCCGAAAAGTGCGTGGGTCCATTTTCTCCACGATACGTTTGATGGCTCCTCCCTTTCCCGCTGCATCGGGTCCCTCTACCACAATGATGACACTGTGCTGGGTTGACGTCAGCGCCCGCTGAAGCATCAGCAATCGCAGCTGATATTCTTTGATCTTGGCCCTGTATTCATCTTGATCGATGGACCGGTCCTGATTCAATTCATCAAGAACAATCCGTTTTTTGGCAAGCTTCTCGCCTTTACCCATCGGATATTAGTGCGTTAAGGGGGCTCGGAAAGCCGTGTCAGCGATAAGGACAGGCATACCTTCGCGAACTTGATAGCACGTTGCGTCCGTATCGCAAATCAGACATTCAGCCAAATCATCGACGACCGGAGTGCCGCCGAAGGTAATGATCTGGCCCAACCGAATTTTCCCATTGATGCAGTCGAGCTCGCAGGCGGTAGCAAGGCGCAGAGGGGCATGACTGTGCGGGGCGCGGATCAGGCTTAACAGTGATTCATCCATTAGCGTTCGACGTTTGGCGTCCGGCGCTGGGCTACGCCATCGCTTTTGTTGCCTCACGCAGGCAAGGTAAAGCGTAATCCGTAAACCGTTTTGCGTGATCCGTAAACTGGGAAAAACGTCCAGGTCTCAGGGTGCAAAATGAAAACGCCGGGAACGCCGGGAACTGAAACGATACGGCGATAGAACTACGTTGAAGGCTGGCGGACCTAGTGCATGGAAAAGGAGTTCGCGCCAACCCAAGGGCGGAACCTGTCTATCGCGTTCTTGTGT
>JBKPCS010000042.1:0-8578 GCA_046727495.1 bacterium
AACGCGTTTTGATCTGGTTCATGGCGAACTTTTAGCAATTCTTTCTTTTGCTCGGTCAGGCCATGCGGTCAGTATACAGACTACTGCCGACCAGCCTATGGCTATTCTAGACCTGATTCTCGGCCGTCCCTTGTCTTCCGAGGAAGACAAAGACGAGCGTGTTGGTTCGTTCGCGGGAATATCGGTTTTCGGTCTTGATGCGTTGAGCTCTGCAGGATACGGCCCTGAGGCAGCTCTGACGATTCTCACCCCGTTAGGTGTAGCCGGACTGAAATTCAGTCTGCCGATCACCACCGCTGTCTCGGCGATCTTGGCCATTGTCTATTTCAGTTATCGGCAAACGATCGCGGCCTACCCGGGGGGCGCAGGGACTTACACGGTTGCCAAAGAGAATTTGGGCTGGCACGCCGGGCTGCTCGGTGCGGTTGCGCTGATGATTGATTACACTCTTAACGTGGCAGTCGGAATCGCCGCCGGTATCGGCGCGTTAATCTCTGCTGTCCCAGCGCTGCAGCCCTATACATTGCTTCTTTGCCTGTTAGTTCTTGGAATCCTCACATTCATGAACTTGAGAGGGTTACGCGAAACCGGCCTCGCTTTCATGCCGCCAACTTATTTGTTCATTGGCTGTCTCGGCCTGGTTGTTGTGATTGGCATCGTGAAATCGATGCTTGCGGGAGGACATCCCCAACCGGTTGACCCTTTACCGGCGACGCCACCGGTGCATCAACAAATCACTTTGTGGTTATTCCTGAAAGCTTTCGCTGCCGGATGCACCGCGATGACCGGAGTCGAGGCTGTCAGTAACGGAGTTCAAGCCTTCAAAGAGCCTGTCGTCGCCTTCGCTCGTCGGACACTCATCACGATCGTTGCGATCCTGATCGTGATTTTGCTCGGGGTCGCTTATCTGGTTGAAGGCTACGGGATCATGGCTACTGAACCAGGCAGCTCGAATTATCAGAGTATCCTTTCTATGTTGACCGTCGCCGTAGCCGGGCACGGAGTCTTCTACTACGTCACGATGCTCGCGATCCTGCTCGTGCTTTGTCTGTCGGCTAACACTTCTTTTGCCGACTTTCCCAGAGTCTGCAGCACAATCGCGCGGGACCGGTTTCTTCCTGATTCTTTTGCCGTTCGTGGTCGCCGGTTAGTTTATACCCAAGGCATCTGTGTTTTGACTGTTCTCGCTGCAACCCTGTTGATCGCCTTCAATGGGGTCACCGATAAGCTGATCCCACTCTTCGCAATTGGTGCTTTCCTCGCATTTACACTGTCGCAGGCCGGCATGGTCCTCCATTGGTTCAGATCAAACGATTCCGGCGCGCGCCTCAGCGCATTCATCAACGGTCTAGGTGCGGTCGCGACTGGTATCACACTTTTGATTGTGATCGTTACCAAGTTCGCGGAAGGCGCATGGCTGGTCATCGTTGTGATACCGATTCTTTATTTCTTCATGTTTTCGGTTCATCGCCATTATACAAGGATAGCTCGCGAAGTAGCTATTTCCGGTACGATCTGCTTGCGGCCACCTCGCGAGATCATCGCAGTCGTCCCCGTCGAAAACCTGAACATCCTGGCTGAAAAAGCGCTGCAGATCGCATATGGCGTATCCGACAGAGTCCATGTACTTCACGTTCGAGACGAGAACCGCTCTCGCGATTTCGCCGCTGAATGGAGAGACTATGTTCAGACATCGCTGGACGCTTCCAAGCTGCCACGCGCGACTCTGGTTATAATCGACTCACCCTATCGAAAAATCATTGCGCCGATCCTCGACTATATTTGGGAACTTGAACGCAGAAGTCCGAACTTCACCATCGCCGTGCTGGTGCCCCAACTGATTGAGGCCAAATGGTACTACACATTCATGCACAACCAGCGAGCAACCATTCTGAAGACCAGGCTGCTATTGGAAGGACAAAACAGAATCCTGATTATCAACATTCCCTGGAAACTGGAGAAACGGAAGAAGTGAGAGCTTAGGGTGTTCTACCCGACCACCTCCCTCAATCCCCCGTCGGGATAATCCCGGCATTCTCCACCATCAGGATCGTTGTTCGCTCCGGTGCTCGAGTCTTATGCAGGACCCCGTTTGGAATCACGTAAGCTTGGCCAGGCGCAAGATCTACGACTCGGTCTTCAAAATCGATAAAAAGGCGACCCGCGACTACATAAAAGAATTCGTCGTCATTGGTGTGTTTGTGCCAGTGATATTCGCCTTCAATCACTCCAACACGCACCACAGAATCATTAACTTTGCAGAGCGTTTGGTTGTACCAGGGAGTCTGAGAGTTGGCCAACTGATGAACGTCAATCACCTCCATCGGTTGATGCAGGATATTGAGCCGAGTTTCGTAGGGGTAGATGGCTTCGGAGGGCATACTACCGCAAACAAAACATAAGGCTACCTGTGCGCAAGGCGTGCCCGCTGTCGGCGGCAGGGCCTGCCGCCCTACAGCGGTCGCTTCAAATCCTGAAATGTCAGCGACGCTGAATTCAGGCAGAAACGAAGCCGAGTCGGTGGCGGGCCATCATCAAACACGTGGCCGAGATGGCCGTCACAACGCGCACAGAGGATTTCTGTACGTTCCATGCCGTAGCTGTTGTCCGGCTCCATCAGTACATTCTCTTTAGTAATCGGTTGAAAGAAGCTCGGCCAGCCGGTGCCGGAGTTGAATTTCGCGCTAGACGCAAAAAGCGGAAGGCTACAACAGACGCATGAGTAAATGCCTTCCCGATGATTGTCGAGCAGGGTACCGCAAAACGCGCGCTCGGTTCCTTTCCCGCGCGCAATCTGGTACTGCTCCGGAGTCAATTGTTTACGCCATTCCTCATCGGTCTTTACGACCCGATCAACAAGCGTTGGCTCGGTCAGCTTGCCATCCGGCCCAAGCAACCTCACTTTGACCTTTCCGACAGACGATTGTTCAGCGCGCACCATACCTGTAACTGTTCCGGCTAAAGCCACAAACGTCAACCGCACGAAAGTTCGCCGACGAATATTCATGGTTGTGCAGAGTCTAAACCTACGAGAAACAAAGAGTCATTTTATTCCATGCTTATTCCCTGCTATAAATAAGATTAGCATGCGCTGGCTGCTGTTCACCCTATCAATTTTGTGCTGTTCAATCTCCGCGCAGGCGACCGTGCTTTTTCAGGATCGCCACCTGGAAACCGATGGCTCTCAACTGACCTACAGTTTCGAAGCCGATCCGCCTGCCGCGGCGAGTATGATTGATCAGAAGCGAGCTGCGAAGATTGGAACCGACTGGGCCACTCACTATTACCGGCTGTCCGATCCAAAGCTGCTTAGTGCGAGCATGGTTAAAACCCCGGCACATTTCTGGCTGATCCGATTGACCGGAGCCATCTCTGATCGTCGCCAAGTTGTTTACGCCGTTGTGCTGCCAAACGGCGCTACCGTCGATCCTAAACTTACGACGGTGAGCCGCAGTGTTGCAGAGGGATCGGATTTCCTGCAGCCGCCCAGAGGCCCGGAGATCCATGGAGAGATCGGTCTGTTCTATGGTACAGGTCGAGGCGTGATTAATCCCGACTACTACGATCCGCTGTTCCACTCCTGGTCACCTCTGATTGAGAACCGATACCGGGTTCTGCACGGGACCGGCGATCCGCTCGAACGTTAATCCACTGACCAGCTTAATGCCCGACAAGACCTACGATGTTGCCATCGTTGGCGCTGGCTCCGCTGGAACGACACTCGCGGAGCAGTTGCGAATCCATGCGCCAGATTTGCGCGTGGCCTTGTTCGACCGGCGCATTGAGTTAGCCGATCCTCCACGTGTCATCCACACGGACATCGTCGATATCGAGGCCGGCCGCGCGAATCTTACCCTGGTCACAAATAGCGAGCAGAACTACTTCGCTCGTAAGGTTGTGCTCGCAACAGGACAATTTCCACCGGGTGACCCCTCGACTAAGGATCGCGCCTTTCACCGAAGCGAACGTTACCTCAGTGTTCCTCTCCAACCCGACTTCTTCGAACAAATACGGACGGAGGATGAGATTCTGATTCTCGGCTCCGGTAAAGTGGCCCTCTCGTTACTAAGCGATTTCAAAACAAAGAGAATTGGCAACAACATTCAAATCGTTTCGAAGACCGGGCTATTCCCGCAACCACAGGAACAAGGGCATGGCACCAAGCTAGATTTTCCTGCGCTGCCGCAGCGGCTTCGTTCACTGGTCAATACCATACTTGAAAGAGCGCGTGCCGCCGGCGCTCAGGGCATCGGCTGGTATCCAATCATCGAGACGCTTCAGCCAAACCTTCCCTTTATCTGGAGCTCGCTAACATTGCCTGACCGAAAACGATTTGTCCGGTATATCCGGCCTTATTGGGAGCTCGCCTTCGCCCCGGTTCCTCGCGACCTGCTCGACCTGGCGGACACAATGCTCGAGAGCGGGCAAGTGGTTGTCTATGGCGGGCGTATTCAGGAAATCGTCGAGAGCGAGAACGGGTTCGATGTTTCTTTCTTTGACCGGACCTCCCGGCGAACTGAACAACTGCACCCCGCTTGGATCATCAACTGCACTCATTCTGAGTGCGCCTACCGCAAGCTGGACGCTCCGTTGCTGGTAAATCTCTTAGCACGAGGATTGATCCATCCTGACCCACTTTTTCTTGGTCTAAACACGGCCGCGAATGGCGCAGTGCTCAACTATCTCGGCCAACCTTCGACTTCCATCTTTACGTTCGGCGGCGCAACAGAAAGCGTCATCACTGTTCAACCTGCAGAACTGCAAACGATGGGCGCCGGTCTTGCGCAGGAATTGGCGACTTCTCAAGAGCAGGGCCAAGCACCGGCTGCGGTCGAAAACGTCGTCATCATCTCAAATCGTGGTCCCAACGATTTCGTATGGAAAGATGACCAATGGGTCCCGAAAACATCGACTGGCGGACTGGTAAGCATGATCGAACCGCTCGCGCGCCGGTCCGATGTTACCTGGTTCTGTTGCGTGTCAGAACCTCCGCCCGCTGCCGAATCGCGCGGCGCCCTGTTTACTACGGTCGCAGATCAAACTGACCCGGACTACAACCTGATCGCCGTGCCGCTGCCATCAAACGTCTACCGCGCTTACTATGGTACCATCAGTAACGAAGTGCTCTGGATGTTGCAGCATCATCTGATTGGCGAAATTGGTTACTCATCGATCAATGAGGCTCGGCAACGGGCCTGGGATGAGGGTTATCTGGAGGCCAATCGGCGGTTGGTCAAAGCGGTCAGAGCTTCCGGGATTCAGCCACGCGCGTTTCTCGTGCAGGATTATCATTTGTACCCTCTACCAGCGCTTTTGCGAGAGGCGTTTCCAAACACGCCTAGCCTTCACTTCACCCATATCCCGTTTCCCGATCCGGCCACTCTGAAATTAATTCCGAAAAGCTGGCGAAACGCCATTTTGTCCGGGCTGCTGGGCGCTGACCTTGTCGGCATGCAGACGGAGTGGGACACACGTCCATTTCTCGTGTGTTGTGAAGAGTTGCTTGGCGCGGAGGTCGATTATGCTCGAGGAAAAGTTCGCGCCCCCGACGGTCGCCAGGTACGCGTGCGAGCCTTCCCCGCCAGCACCGACCCGGAAGCGCTAAATCAAACAATGGGTTCGCCTGCCGTTGAAGCGGCACGATCAAGGCTCGCTCCAGATCTGGCCGGCCTAAGCATCATCCGTGTCGATCGACTTGATCCGAGTAAAAATCAATTAATCGGATTTGAAGCGTTTGGACGCCTGCTTGAAACGCGGCCTGACCTTCGGGGTCGAGTCCGTTTTCTCGCTTTTCTGGTACCTTCTCGTACCGACCTGAGTGTCTACCGGGATTACCGGGACGCAGTTTACGCAACGATCGAAAGGGTAAACAATCGCTTCGCCGGCGAATTCCAACCGATAAAAGTCTTTTACACCAATGACCGCGAACAGGCGCTCGCCGCAATGGAACAGTGCGACGTCCTTTTCGTCAACTCGCGCGAAGACGGTATGAATCTGGTCGTGAAAGAATGGGCTATCGTTTCCAAGCGCCCCGGCGTCGCGATCATCTCGGAAACAGCTGGAGTGGCTTCCGAAACATCCGAAAGCGCCTTATTAATCTCTCCACTCGATATCGAAGGCACCGCCCAAGCAATGGCTCAGGCACTCGAAATGCCAAAGCCCGAACGCGCTACTCGGCTGGACATGCTTCGAAAAGGAGTGAAAGCCTGGACCGCCAAAGACTGGTTGGAGGCACAGTTGAAGGAGCTCGGGATCACGGATCGGCCCCTCATGGATCGGCCCCTTTAGGGCCGATGTTAACCGTCTACCGTCTTCAGTTTTCAGTTTTCAGTTTTCAGTTTTCGGTTCGGTGCCGTGGAAGCGATTGGTCGATTGGAGGGCGTCCCGCGATTGCGCATGCGTGTCAACTTAAGAATCCCAGTAGGGTTGCATTCACGCTCCGGTCGCATCGAACCGAAAACTGAAAACCGAAAACTGGAAACCGTCGACGGTTCACCGTCGACGCTCGCCCTACGCGGGCTGCAGCTCTGGTCGACCACGCACGATATACTCCTTCACTCTGGCTAGGACTTTCGGCGGAACCGCGGCTACGACCGCTACGTGGGAATCTTCGTAACCAATACTCAAAACATTGGCCGCACGATGGAGCAGCGACAGCAAATCGGTCCGATTGAACGGAAGAGCCAGCTCAACCTTTGCCACTCGATCCGCTAACATCTCAGCCATTCGGTACAAAAGTTCTTCGACCCCTTCGCCGGTCCGGACTGAAAGGAAAACAGCGTCAGGAAAATGAAGCCGAAGGGTGTGTATCGTTGCCTGGTCTTCAAGCCGATCAACTTTATTGAGTACTGTCACCATTCGTTTCGAATCGGCGCCGAGCTCCGCCAGGACCTGCATCGTAGTCTCAAAAAAGTCGTAGACGTGCGGGTGGCTCGCATCCAGAACGTGGACAAGAAAATCGGCCAAGGTCGCTTCTTCGAGCGTCGCTTTGAACGCTTCGATCAAGCGATGCGGCAGGTTTCGAACAAATCCAACTGTGTCCGTCAGCAACAACCCCTGCTCGGAAGGGAGGTCAACGCGACGAGTTGTCGTATCCAGGGTCGCAAACAGCTTGTTCTCAATCAACACTTCAGCGCCTGTAAGCTTCCTAAGGAGCGATGATTTTCCAACATTGGTGTATCCAACCATCGCAGCGTGCGGCAGCGGAAGCCGTTCACGATGCTTTCTCTGTAGCGTACGTCGTGAACGAACCAGTTTGAGCTCGGCCTTCAACCGGTCAATCTGTCTGCGGATCAGCCTTCGGTCGGTCTCGAGCTGAGTTTCACCTTCTCCTTTCGCGCCGACACCACCTGCTTGCCGGCTCAGGTGTCGCCACGCGCGGGTCAATCGCGGCAATGAGTATTCCATTCGCGCAAGATCCACTTGCAGCCTTGCCTCTTTGGTATGGGCGCGCTTTGCGAAGATATCGAGAATTACTTCCTGCCGATCAATCACCGCCAACTGGGAGAGTTCCTCCCAGTTGCGCTGCTGTGCAGGAGTCAATTCGTTGTCGAAAACAATAACGTCCGCTCCAACGCTGCGAGCTTCGATAACGATTTCTTCTGCCTTGCCTGTGCCAACAAGGTAGCGCGGGCTTAAATCCTGGACTCGAACCAGTTTCCGTTCTCCGATTGCAATTCCCAGAGTGTCGACCAAGGCATCCAGCTCTTCCAGAAGGCTGGTTGCCTCCTCTTGTTCTCCAGAATTACGGTAAACGCCGACCAGGAATGCTTTTTCTGCGAGCTTGGGTCTTTCTTTAATATCGAACATTAGTTGAAAAATTGAGCTACGGAATCTATGACGCGATCGACTTGTTGGTCTGTAAGCTCCGGATAAATCGGTAACGCCAGACACTCGGCCGCAGCTTTTTCTGATTCGGGCAGGCTCATCTCGCCAAGATAGGCAAAACATTTTTGCTGGTGCAGCGCGACCGGATAATAGATCTCTGTTCCGATCCCGTGCTCCTCCAAATGCTCGCGTAACGAATCACGTGCCGGTGTACGGATAACGAATTGATGATAGATGTGGCCGTCGCTTCCCAACTGAGCTGCATATGGCTCAGACGGAAGCATAATTTTACGCGCAAATTTCGCAAACGCATCTTTGTAACGCTGCGCGATTTCCCACCGCCGTTTAGACCACTGCTGGAGATACGGAAATTTTTTCAACAGCACCGCAGCTTGGAGGGCATCCATCCGGAAATTGCCGCCAATCTCAGAATGATAATAACGAGGATCCATTCCGTGGTTTCTCAGAATTTTCATCTTGCGCCCGAGCTCGGGATCACGCGCCACAGCCATGCCCGCATCTCCAAACGCTCCAAGATTCTTGGTCGGATAAAAACTGAAAAAACCAAACTCGCTCATTCCACCTGCCCGTTCGATCCGATTCTTTGACGGATATTTCGCGCCCAATGCCTGCGCGGCATCTTCGATCACCGGGATTCTTCGCAGGCCGCATATTTCCCGGATGCCATCCATATCGCAACAAAGCCCAAACAGATGCACCGGAATGACGCCGCGGATAACCAGGCCATCTT
>JBKPCS010000043.1:0-32770 GCA_046727495.1 bacterium
ACCAGACATTTCATGCACCGAATCCAGGTGAACCCGGTTTCGATCCGGCGAAGCCGAAATACTACATCCTGGATATGTTCCCATATCCAAGCGGGGAGGGCCTTCATGTCGGTCACCCGGAAGGTTATACGGCGACAGACATCTTGGCGCGTTACAAGAGGATGGCAGGATTCAACATTCTGCATCCGATGGGATGGGACGCCTTTGGATTGCCTGCCGAACAGTTTGCCATAAAGACCGGGTTGCATCCGTCGGTGGCAACCGCCCAAAATGTCCAGCGCTTTAAAGCGCAACTGAAAAGAATCGGGTTCAGTTACGATTGGCAGCGGGAAATCAACACTACCGACCCGGAATATTTCCGCTGGACGCAATGGATCTTTCTGAAGCTGTACAACTCCTGGTTTGATCCGGAAAAGGAGAAAGCACGGCCGATCGAAGAATTGATTGAACGCCGAAAACACGAGTCACCGTCGGAATCTCCCGACGATCTGCGCGCTTATACAGATGACCATCGGCTGGCATACGTGACGGAGGCGCCGGTGAACTGGTGCCCTGAACTGGGGACAGTTCTAGCTAATGAAGAGGTTGTGGACGGCAAGAGCGAGGTCGGCGGATTTCCCGTTGTGCGACGGCCGATGCGGCAATGGATGTTAAGAATTACCGCTTACGCTGATCGACTGATTCAGGAATTAGACGGCTTAGAGTGGCCAGAGTCGATTAAACTTCTTCAGATCAACTGGATTGGACGAAGTGAAGGAGCTGAAGCGGTTTTCAAACTGGCAGATGGCAGCGACGAAATCCGAGTTTTTACGACCCGTCCGGACACGCTATTTGGAGCGACCTACATGGTCCTGGCTCCGGAGCATCCGCTGGTAGATCAGATCACGACCGAAGACCAACGAAGCGCGATAGAAGCATATAAGGCGAGCGTCGCAACAAAATCGGATCTGGATCGGACGGATCTCGCCAAGGAAAAGACCGGAGTGTTCACGGGAGGGTACGCAATCAATCCGGTGAACCGGGAACGGATTCCGATTTGGATCGCCGATTATGTGCTGATCAGCTATGGGACCGGCGCGATCATGGCAGTGCCTGCACACGATGAGCGGGACCATGAGTTCGCCCAAAAATTTGGACTGGAAATCCGCGAAGTTGTCGAACCGCCGGAATCCGATAAGCAGGTAATCTGTTTTGTCGGAGAAGGGATTGCTAAGAACTCCGGATTCCTCGATGGGCTGCCAACTCGCGAAGCGAAACGCAAGATTATCGACTGGCTCGAACAGCAAGGGTCTGGGACCAGATCAATCAACTTCAAACTTCGTGACTGGCTCTTTTCGCGGCAGCGTTATTGGGGCGAGCCGTTCCCTATTGTTTGGCGCAACGGCAAACATGAGGCGCTACCGGAATCCGATCTGCCGGTGGTGCCACCTCCTCTCGAAGACTATCGACCGACCGGGACCATTGAACCGCCGTTGGCTAAGGCGAAGGAGTGGATCAAACTGTCGGATGGCGCAGTCCGGGAGCTGAACACGATGCCGCAATGGGCGGGGTCTTGCTGGTACTTTCTGAGATTCACGTCCCCAAATTCTTCTGACCGTTTTGCTGACCAAGCGGCGGAGCGCTATTGGATGGGCGGGAACAAACCTGGAGGCGTTGACCTCTATGTTGGCGGCACGGAGCATGCCGTGTTGCATCTGCTCTACGCGCGGTTCTGGCAAAAGGTACTGTACGATCTCGGTTACGTCTCTACGATCGAGCCGTTCCAACGGCTGGTGAACCAGGGCATGGTTCTGGGCGAAGACAGCCAAAAAATGTCCAAGAGCAGGGGTAACGTCATCGGCCCGGACGCTATCATCGATGAATACGGAGCGGATACGTTGCGGCTCTATGAAATGTTCATGGGACCGTTGGAAACAACCAAACCATGGAGCATGAGCGGCGTGGAAGGCGTCTACCGTTTCCTGGCAAGGGTTTGGCGGTTAGCCATGGCTGAAGACCAGGAAGGCAATTGGCAATTGTCGCCTGCGTTGGCCGAGACAGCGCCAGATGCGCGACAGAACAAGGTCATTCACGCGACCATAAAGAAAGTGACCGAGGACATCGAATCGCTCTCGTTCAACACGGCGATCGCGCAAATGATGATTTTTGTGAATGAGTTCACTGGCGCTGCAACAAGACCTCTGGTCGCGTTGCGCACGCTTTTGATTCTGTTGAACCCATTCGCACCGCATCTCTCAGAGGAACTGTGGGAGCTACTAGGCAAAAAGTTTGCAGGGTTTGAAGGCACGATCAGCCAGCAAGCGTGGCCGAAATGGGACCCAGCTTTCCTCATGGAAGACCAGGTCGAAATCGTTATCCAGATTAACGGAAAACTTCGCCACAAAATTTTGGCGAGGAAGGATTTACCTGATGCAGAATTGGAGAAGTTAGCAGTCGCTCCAGCGAAAATTCAGGAAGCGCTTGTTGGGAAGCAAGTTCGGAAGGTCGTTGTTGTTCCGAACAAGCTGGTGAACTTAGTGGTCGGCTAGTTACACTGGGCGATAGAACCGATAGGACTTATGGGACCAATAGGATCTATGAGACCAATGCTTTGGCCGGCGTTGCGAAGTACGGGTTCTCAATATATGCAGCATGCAGCACAATGCGACAGCGCGTGTTTCTGTCGGCAACCCCTCGAACAACATGGACAAAACCGAACTCGTGAATCTAGTCAGCAGCAAAACTGGACTCAGTCAGGAACAGGCGACTGAAGCAGTTGATACAGTGCTTGATTTCATTAAGCAGAAACTGCCGCCGGAGCTTGCGAGCCAGTTCAATGCACTCTTATCGGGCCAAGCTAGTGGCGGCCTGGGAGGAATCCTGGGTGCGGTGCAAGGCTTGTTTGGAAAGAAGGAACAATAATTCTGGATAGAACCTGACAGAAGGCGCGCCGGTCGGCGCGCCTTTGCCGTTCGCGAATGCGTGCCGAGTACAGGAGCACCTTTCGTATTAACGAACGCTAGTGAGCGCAAAGCTTTTGACGCAATCAATCAATTGAGGCGACGCCTTATCCCATTGGTCTGCGGTTGTTGTAGCCGTGATCAGAAAAACTTTCTTGTCCGTGCGTACCGCGCGCGCAAAGAAGTGACAAGGTCTTCCCTGAGTGGTGCCTTCGTACTCAACGTCCCATTCGTTCGGAGGCACAACCGCGTCTTTAATGACTTTGAACCCGAACATATCGAATGTTGCTTCGATATTTTGGCGAAATCTTCAATTGGAACGGGCGGCTGAACCAAAATGTTTATGTTAGGCGCGAAGCCAGCTGATGGAGGCAGAAAGAACGCGCAAACCGCTCGCTGTCCGCTCGCATTCGAGTCTCCGCTCGGAAGCGGTTTGATATTGAAACCCTCCGCACTGAATCGCAGAGGTTCAACGTCGGACTGTGCATAACACACTGCCGCGATGACAAAAACGATGCCGATAGTCCGTAGAAAGCTCATGCACCGAGTCTATGGGATTGTGCGGTCAGACGGAATGACCCGAACGGGTAAGTTAGAGTGCAAGTGTTAGTGCTGGTGCTAGTCTAGAGCACCGAAAAAGGCACCGGCACTAACGCCAGCGCATCATCTATTTCGTGGGATCCGTGACGCGCCCGATGAAAATGCAGGCGCCACTGGGGCGATGCTGAATCGCGAAGAGGAACGGGTGATCAATTTTAACTTCGATCGGTTGTTCAGGTCGCACAATTGCGGCCATCGCTCGCATTCCGACCGCCGTGGCAGCAGCGGCTTCGGTCCCTTTTTCATCCACCGATATAAAAGTCTTATGAAAGACATCGGAGATCGCGAGATAATCACCCGGACGGCGCGGAGCCATTCGATCGAAGTTGGCGCTGCCTGGCGGATCATCGAACGCTGATCGCATTCCGAGCTGTTTCAACACGCTGCCCAGGGACACCGTTGGGGGCTCGAGTTTCAATTTCGGCAGGTGCAAAATGACATCCCTTTGAGAAGCGTTTGCGCAGCTTGCAAGCAGGTCACCCGTAAGCTTTGCCTCAACCCCTGTTAAACCATTCGTCTCATCCGGAACGATCACCAGAAATTGGAGATCGCCGGTGCTGTACGGAATTGTGACAGCCGTGAAACCACCCTCCTTTAAATAGCCAAGCTTTGCCTGTCGGCTCATCGTTGGCACATCCGTAACCATATCGGCACCACGCACATGGAACCCTTCGGGCTTTGTTCCCCCGGCCGGAAACGGCTCAGTCCAAGGGGCCTTCATATAAATTGCATTGACGAGTACTAGACGAGTTGTTGCATCAAGAGCCTTTGGCGGAATGAGATTTGTAATCCGCTTGTGAGTTTGATCTTCGGCCCAGCTATTGATGGTCGCAATCGCCTGATCTGCGTTTGTCTTGAAATCGACTTGTTCCAGCGGAGCGTCGTACGGATTTTTTGTCAGCTCCAAAAACGGTGATAGGAAGTCTACTCCTTTTTGTCCAAAGAGCCGGTTGGCGACATCAAAAGTCATCGGATCACACTTCAGCTGCTTTGAGCGCTCGACCGATTTCGCCACTGCGCTATCTAATGCGCGTTTGAGTTCAGCAAATGCGTCATGAATTGTTGAGCCGTCCGCCGGGTAATGCAGGGTTTTGGCCATTTCGGCCCGCGTTTGTCCATCGGCCCCGGCAAACGCCATCGCCAGCGCGACTTGAATGGAATAAGGCGACAAACAGAGATTGGCATCACCGGCGGTCAACTTACGATAAAGATCGACGCCGAGATCATTGACAGCGTTTGCGGCGGGCTTTGTGTCGGCGACGAGCATCGATGAGGAAAGAAGAAGGGTGAACGCAATCAATCTACATGATTTCATAATAAATGCGTCTGAGAGGAACCTTAGCCAGAAAGAGCGCAAAGGATACAAGATGAAGGAGGCCTGGAACGACCGAGGATCTGCGTTTCGCCTTGGGCGTATCACGTCGAGCTCGAAGCTCAACCCACGGTGAAGCTGGAAGCTTCTGTCCCAATCCTCTGGATTGACCGTGGGTTGACCTTCCAGGTCGACGGTCCCGCGTCTTTGCTCGCCGATCTGGATTCTCCACACGAGATCCGACAAAATAGACCACCGTGGCAGAAGTCTCAGCGAACACCGAAAGTCAGGCCGACAAGCCCACCTACCAAATCACTCGCTTCATTCTGCTCCGGCTTTTGGCCTTGGTTTATGCCGTGGCTTTCCTAATTGCGGCGCAGCAGTTGATTCCACTCATTGGATCTCACGGATTGCTGCCACTGGACCTTTTTCTCCAGCGGGTCCGAGAAGCAGTCGGATCAGATTGGGAAGGGTTTCTGCGGATTCCGTCAATCTTTTGGTTGAACCACTCGGACACAGCTTTGCTGACGGTTTCATGGATCGGGTTCGGGTTAGCATGCGTCGTCATCGCAGGGTTCGGTAACTCGATTCTCTTCTTTCTTCTTTGGGCATTGTACTTGTCGATCATCCACGTCGGACAAGATTGGTATGGCTACGGGTGGGAAACTCAGCTTTGTGAAACCGGCTTCTTAGCCATTTTCCTGGCGCCGCCTATCGATCCGCGTCCTTTTGCAAAGAATCCCGCGCCGGTTCCTGTTATCTGGCTATTTCGCTGGTTATTGTTCAGGATTATGATCGGCTCCGCGTTGATCAAGCTGCGCGGTGACCCGTGTTGGCGGGACCTGACTGCTCTTTACTATTACTTTGAAACTCAGCCTTGTCCGGGGCCGTTCAGCCGCTGGTTCCATTTTCTGCCAAAGCCGATCTTGCAGTTCGGCGTTCTGTTCAATTTTTTGGCCGAGCTTGTCGCACCCTGGTTTATTTTTTGGCCAAGAATCGCAAGACACATCGCCGGTATTATCATCGCCTCGTTCTTCGGATCACTGATTCTGAGCGGTAACCTTTCGTTCCTGGATTGGTTGACTCTGGTTCCTGTTGTTGCTTGTTTCGACGATTCGTTTTGGATCAGATTGTTGCCGAGTCGCGCGAGGGCGTTTTTACCGAGACCGAATCGGCTAACAAAAGTGCGGATAGGCGTTTCATGGGCTCTGGTATGTGTGATCGGGTTTCTGAGTATTCCTGTGGTGCAGAATCTCGTTTCCAGGCGCCAAATCATGAATACATCCTTCGAGGACCGCCTTCAATTGGTTAACACGTACGGCGCGTTCGGCAGCATCGGGCGAGAACAATACGTTGTTGTTTTTCAAGGAAGCGACTCAGAGTTTCCGGTGCTGGATAGTGATTGGAAGGAATACCTGTACCGCGGGATCCCGGTGGATCTGCGACAGATGCCGCCGTTCGTCGCTCCGTATCAACTCCACTTCGATTGGCAGATGTGGTTCGCTTCAATGGCGAGCCTAAATGAGTACCCTTGGACAATCCACCTGGTCTGGAAGCTCCTGCATGGTGATCCTTTAGCAACGCAGTTGTTCGCACGGAACCCGTTCCCTGATCATCCGCCGCGGTTTGTACGAGCTATGTTGTATCGATATCGCTTCGCCCCTCCTGGAAATTCAGAGGGGCGCTGGTGGGAAAGGCAAGAGCTTCACGAGTGGTTCCCGACAGTTGCGAAGGATGACGAGCGCTTGACCCAGGCGATGGAGCTCGAGGGGTGGATGCAATACGAAACGAAGTGAAGCGTCAGAGCCGCAAACCAAATCGTTCTCGTATGAGGCTAAGACGATACGTCGTTCCCTGGATTGCCAATTGCCGATTTGCCTGCGACCGATGAATGCGCCGACCCCAGAGGCGTCCCGGGAAGCAAGCTCGCTTGTGACGACCGGCTACCAGGAGTGAATCCGAAGCTGATAGAGACAAGTGTCGTGGCGCTCAAGATGATCAGACCGAAATCGCTCCAGATCGAAGTTCTGTGAAGTTCTCTGGTCCGTCCGAAAGTGTCATTGTAATGTCTCGTGGCCATATCGTGTCCTTGTCTCTTTTAAAAAGCGACGATCGGGAATGACGTTTCAGGACAATATGGTGCAGAATTTTGGGTCGTTCGTTGAAGCGTCCTAGGCGAAGGGAAGCGTAGCCCTGGGAAAAGACCCCTATGCGAAAGCGCACTGAAGGTGCGCCCTCAATGGCGGTTCGCGTAGCCAACGGCAAGCTCTTCCCTCTCCTTAATGACGCGCTGCATTTGCTCCCGGACCCTCGCCTTAATCTCGTCCGGCAGACTCTTCGATTGCTCCATCCAAGGAAGCGGTTCAGGTGCGTATTCGAGCGCAACCTGGATCGATTGAGCCATATCGGTACCCGCGATTAACTCGACGGCTCTCAGCGCGCCGTCGAATCCAGCGGTTACGCCGGCGGTAGTAATCAAATGATCATCGACAACAACCCGGTGCTCCACCGGAATAGATCCGTAGGCCCGGAGCAAGTGATGCGATGCCCAATGGGTAGTCGCTTTCCGGTTTTTCAGAAATCCTGTCGCACCAAGAATGAGCGCCCCAGTGCAAACGGACATCACCCAGGGAGTACGTTCGATCAGTTCGCGGAGCGCCTTCAAAAGGATAAGATTTTTCAAAACTTCGTTTACGCCAGGACCGCCGGGCACGAAGACTAGATCGAGCGATGGCGCATCACTCAGAAGCTGCGTCGGAGTAAGAACCAAACCGGCTGCGTCTTGAAGCGGTTCGGTAGATTCAGCCAGGACATGGACCCTCGCGCCTGGAATACGGCTAAAAACTTCGAACGGTCCGGTAAAGTCCATTTGATTAAGATGCGGAAAGATGAAGGTGCCGATCTGCATAGGTTTTCAGTTTTCGGTTTTCGGTTTTCGGTTCTTCAGTTGTCAGTTTTCGACCTCTCCCGGCTAGCACTAGTAGCCGGCTGTTTCTTTTCGCGAGAGATTGACGGCGGCTCGTGATGGTGCTGGGTCCATACGCGGCGGAAATGTCTGACATCATTGTAGCCGCACTTTTCGGCAATTGCTTCCAACGTAAGCCGTGAATCGCGCATCAGGCCCGACGCCAATTCCAGGCGCGCGCGTTGTTGATATTGCCAAGGAGTCAAGCCGGTTGCCTTTTTGAACGTGCGAGTCAGGGTCGAAGGACTCATCGAGGCCATCTGCGAGAGCTGATCCAGGGAGGCTGGTTTGTGCGGATGCTCGTTCAGCCATTCCTGAATCCGATGCACCGCTGTATGAATGTGGGAACGATACTGGAGAAAGAAATGCTGTTGTCGATGTTCTCCTGTCCGTCTCAGATAAACAACAAGATCTCGCGCAACCCGCGCCGTCACGATCGGTCCGTAATGGAGTTCCACCAGAGAAAGAGCCAGATCGATCCCGGATGCGATCCCGGCGCTTGTGGTGATTCGTCCGTCGCGCGTGAACAGAATATCGTCTACCACGCGAGCCGCTGGGAATCGCTTCTGCAGCTCTTTCGTGAGAGACCAGTGCGTCGTGCAGCGGCGCCCATCCAATAGCCCCGATTCACCAAGGGCGAATGCTCCGGAACAGACCGAACTGATCATCGCCCCTGCCTCGTACGAGTCTCGCAGGTACCGCTGATAAACAGCGTTCATGAGGGATTTGGGGTGACGGTTCTTCCAACGGACCCCGGGAACAATCACCATGTCCTCAGGACCGAGATGATCCGCTGGAATCAACGGATTGAATCCGGCAAAGCCGAGTCCTACTGAGCTGTGAATGTCCGGCCCGGTCGCGCAGAAAACGAGTTTGTAGCAGCCGCCGTTCTGGTTGGCAGAGTCGAAGACCTGGACCGGACCACCCAGATCGAGCAGGTGGACATAAGGCGCAATAAGGAAAACGATTCGGCGTTCGCGCGGCGCGATCATGGATGAGTGTGAGTGCTAGTGTGAGTGTGAGTAAGAAGCGAGAAGTTCTTGAGTCTGGCTGATCCGGGCAAAGCGTCCGGCGAGGGCGTATTCGGTCCGACGTATGATTTCTTCCACGGGAAGGTCAGGACCTCCCGCCCAATGCTTAATTGGAAAGGTTAATGTTGCATCGGTTACGAAATCCACCTGGTACCCTCGATCCCCGGCGTCTCGCGTAGTTGTTTCGCAGCATTGCTCGGTTTGAATTCCGGTTATAACGAGTCGGGTCACGCCCAATTGCGTCAAGCGACGTGCGAGCTCTGTGCTGGCAAAGACGCTTCGGGTGGTTTTTCGTAAAACGATGTCATTCCGTTCAGGGCGGATCCAATCCATGAAACGGCAGTGCGGCGAGTCGGGATGAAACGGACTTCCGGGTGTCCAGTTCTGATGGAGAACAAAAATAATCGGTTCACCCGATTGCCGAAATTTGGCGATCAGTCTGGTTACATTTTTCTCGAAACTCGAGTTGCTGCGTTCAGCCCAGGACTCCGGATCAGCCCTGAACGATTCTTGTATATCAATCACCAGGAGGGCTGATTTGGGCGGATTGGTTGTTGCCGTAGCATTTGATGCTTCCTGTGACATATGCGGCTAAAATAGCTTTGGAATGGGCAGTTAGCCAGGGCGCATTAAATTCAATAGAGGACGGATCTGGTCAATCGCAATCGTCTTCGATCTCGTTCTCGTCCTCCGGCAGGGTTCGCGCCAACGCCGGACTGGAAGCTTGGCCCAGCTGCTATGCAGGTCCCGCCTCGGATCGAGGACGAGATTAAGTACGAGGACGAGGCTGAACCCACGGCGTACCCCTCGAACGGGCCTATTGCGTTTCCACAAGAAGCAGCCGTAGTTTCAGTAACTATGAAGCTATTTTTGACCCTTCTGTTGTCCGCGCTGTTCTCGGCAACGCAGCTTTTTGCCCTCTCTGATGAAACAACGAATGGTAAATTGAAGCTCGGGGACCCGATTCCAACAATCAGCGCGACGGATCAAGATGGTAAGCTGGTCAGTCTCTCAAGCGCCACCTCCGGGTACGTTCTTGTCTACTTCTATCCGAAAGCCATGACTCCGGGGTGCACAGCCCAAGCATGCAGCATTCGTGACGCGTACACGGACCTTCAAAAAAAGGGGGTTAAGGTGTTCGGTGTCAGCGTTGATTCGGTGAACGCGCAAAAAGAATTCCAAGAGAAGGACCACTTACCGTTCGAGCTTTTGTCGGACACAGATCACAAGTTGCTCGCCGCTTTTGGCGTGCCTTTAGTGAAAGACACCTACGCGACACGGCAGGCGTATTTGTTCAAAGATGGTAAATTGATCTGGATCGACACCAAAGCATCCACAGACAAGCAGGCACAAGACGTTTTGGCTGTGCTAGCGAAGAAAGCTTAGAGAGCCACCATTACACAGAGAATTTGGAACCGCAGATTCCGCAGATCTCTAAAGAGGTTTTGGCGTTCGCTAACGGTCCACTTGTCTGAGTGATCTACACCGACAAGCGTGCCACACAGCACGCTAAAAAAATCTGCGTAATCTATGTAATCTGCGGTGCCGTTATCTTCTGCGAAATCTGCGGTTTACCCGCCGGCTTGTTGTTGTTTTTGAAACGCTGCGGCGCGTTTTTCGATTTCGTCCATCGGCACATCCTCGACGTGAGTCGCGATTCCCCAGTGATTCCCAAACGCGTCTTCGACGTTCGCGCTGCGATCTCCGTAGAATTGATTTGCCGGCTCCATAACTGATTTTCCGCCGGCAGCGACCGCTTTTTTGTATACCGCGTCAACATCCTCGACGTAGAGATAGAGCATTGTTTGGGTCGGCTTCCACCGCGGATTAGCGTCCGCCAGCATGACGACCGAGTTGCCGATCTGCACTTCAGCATGCCCGATTTTTCCGTCTGGACCCGGCATTGAAAAGCGTTCTGTCGCGCCGAACCCTTGTTTCAGGAAATCGATCAGCTGTTGGGCGCCTTCGACAATGAGGTAGGGTGTAACGGTGTGATACCCCTCTGGGATTGGTTTAACGGCCATATTTGTTCTCCGAGGTGATAAGGTTAGTTGCCGGCTGCGCTACTGGCGAATTGTTTCATGAACTCCTGTGCGCGTTTCCCGATTTCTTCTGGCGACAAATCTTCGACGCGAGTCGCTATCGCCCAGTGATTTCCTTTTGAATCCACGACGGCCGCATTTCGATCGCCCCAGAACTGGTTCTCAGGTTCTTCGACTCCTTTTGCGCCAGCCGCCAGCGCCTTTTTGTACGTGGCATCGACGTCAGGGACGTAAGCGTAGAGTCTACCACGGACCGCGGGATACTGTTCCGTGGCGTCTGAAATCATGACAACGGAGTCTCCGATCTCAAGCTCCGCGTGGGCGATTTTTCCGGGTTGGCCCGGCATTACGAAACGCTCCTTCGCGTCGAACGTCTTTTTCAGGAAATCTATTAGTTCCTGTGCTCCTTCAACGATCAGCGTGGTATTGAGGGTATGATACCCGTCCGGAATAGCTTTTGGCATTGTCGTTCTCCTGGTGTTCTGGGGGTTATTGTTTAATTCGAGATTGTGGCTGGCGGGGACCGACTTCGGCTATCGCCAGCGTGGGTGCCGGCGGCAAAGCCGTCCTACAGCGCGTGCGGCTATATGTTCATTAGAACACTATCGCTCGCCTGTCAAATTAATTTCTTTCTTTAGTCCAGCATGCTGAAACCTCCTGATTTCACAAGGCCGAGAACTTGTGAAATATTCGTCACCTATGATTTCACCTGACCTCTCGTTGCGCCGCGCCCGGGTTGCAGAAGAACTTAAACTCAGCGATGAGCACCTGCTCCTCATCGGTGCGGGAGAGCCGATCCCTCTGCCAGAAGGGACCGATCAGGTTTATCCGTTTCGAGCACATACCGAATATTTTTATCTTACCGGATTGGAATGTGCGGGGGGCGTGGCGGCATTCGATCCAAAGCAGGGACCACGCGACGGATGGGTCTCGTTCGTTCCGGAGGTGACGGAAAAGGAACGAATCTGGGAAGGAAAAGCGGATTGGCCGGGCGAGCCCATTACTCTGCTTGAGCCGTGGCTAGGAACGCGTCGCGGACGTACGATCGTTTGTCTGGGCGAGCCACCGCGTGGAGTTATGCCGGATCAATCGCTCACCACAAAGTATCGCGAACTTTTTTCGCAGGCGCGGCGATCAAAAGACGCTGTTGAGCTCGAACTGTTGAGGAGAGCCGCAGTGGCCACTGCGGCGGGCTTCAACACAGTTCGGCCGCTAATCAAAGCCGGGATGTCAGAACGCGAATTGCAGATCGAACTCGAGGCCGGATTCCTGCGAGGCGGCGCGCGCCGGACAGGTTACGATTCAATTGTCGGCACAGGTTCCAACGCCGCCGTTTTCCATTTTTCGCCTTCAGAACGAAAGACGAGCGAAGGAGACTTTCTGCTGATCGATGCAGGTGCAGAAGTTGATCGCTATGTGATCGATGTGACACGTACCTACGTCGTCGGCGGAAAACCAAGCCCGTTTCAGCGGGACCTCCATCAGGTTGTCTTCGCGGCGGAGGAGACGGCGATTACACGCTGCGTTCCCGGAGCAGAATGGAAAGAGATTCATTTCAAAGCAGCGATAGAGTTAACCGCCGGATTAGTGGAACTTGGCGTGATGCGGGGATCGGCTGAATCCTTGGTAGATCAAGGAGCGCACCGGCTTTTCTTTCCCCACGGAATAGGCCACCTGGTCGGTTTGGGAGTCCGAGATGCGAGCGGGATGTTGCCCGGACGCCTGAAAGACACTCATCCTTCGGTAGAAAACCTGCGAATGGATCTGCCGCTACAGAAAGGCTACGTCACAACCGTTGAACCGGGCATTTACTTTGTTCCAGCGCTGCTAAACAAGGGGGAGAACCGGGAAAAATTCCGCGAGTGTGTCAATTGGGAGGTAGCAGAAAAGTATCTTGATATTGGCGGAGTGCGCATCGAAGACAATGTTTTGGTAACAGAAAATGGACCGGAGATTTTGACGAAGGCGATTCCGAAGGGATTGTGAACTTGGAGAGGCTTTGCTTGCAACGCCTGGGTGAGCAGGTACAAAAACGGGAATCGGACGATTCAACTGCTTTTCTTGGTCCGTCTTCCCACTCTCTTCGGGGCTTTTTCCGCTGATTCCGAATAACTTGTTTGATCGACTGTCTCTGCTGTTTTTCTTGCGCGCGATCGAATATGAACTGGTTCGGCCTTTCTAGGGGAGGCGGCATAGATCATACGAAACGCTTCCATTGTAGCCGCGTTCGCGGCATCGATTAGAGGGCGCTGGATTCCATCGTCATCGGTTAATACGCGGCATCCGGTGATGATTTCGCTGTGATGCTGCGAAATCGCCGCAAGTAACGAGGTTCGAGGCGCGTTGGGAGTGATCATGTCGGCATGAGACTGTTGAATCAGATCTTGAACCACCGACGTCAGCAACGCCGCGTTCGCTGCGGCGAAGAGATCTTTGTATGCGCGTTGTCCTAAACCGTTAATGTCCTGCTGTCGCGATTTGAACGCCTCGATAGCCGTTCCGATTTTCGGAAGAATGTCCGACATGGGATCCATTTGTACGCCGCGGTCGAAGAGTTGTCAGTTTGAAAAGCCGGGCTTCAGGTCGGCTCGACACGGCAGCCGCACCAGGTCGCGACCCTGCCGATCCTGGGGCTATCAGGCGTTGAGCTGTCTCGCTAGATCAACAATATCTGTCGCAATGACGTCCCACGAGCCTTCGGGCCTCAGATCCGTTGTCTGGTTCGGTCCGTATTCTATAGGCCGCGGAATAAAGGCGGTCTGCAAACCGAGCTGTTTAGCTGCGCGCAAATCATAGTTATGCGCCGCAACCATCATTACGTCTTGCGGCTTTAAAGAGAGCAATCGGCAAACCCCTACATATGTCTCCGGGTCGGGCTTGTAATGCTCCCAGAGATCGGAGCCAAAAACCATATCCCACGGCAGGCAAGCGAACCTCGCAAGATTTACCAGCAGCGCGACGTTACCATTTGAATGTGGGCCGATAATGAATTTCGACCGGAGCCGATTCAATCCTGGAACAGCGTCCGGCCAAGGTCTGAGTCGATGCCATCCAGTGACTAGGTAGTCTAAATCTCCATTTGTCAGGCCCTGGATCTTGCGGGCGGCTAACAGCTGTTCCAGGCTGGCGCGATGAAGCTGGTCGAGAGTGCGCCAGGGCTCTTTGCCGGTGCGCACTCGATCCATAGAAGGTTTGTATTCTGCCCGCCAGTCGTCGACCAATCCAACCCAATCAACGTGCAATCCACGCTGATTCCCAAAGCGGGCGAAACCTTCGATCAAACTGGTACGCCAATCCACGACCGTACCGAAAGTGTCGAACACGAGAGCTTGCATGGTGCTGCACGGCGGCACACCCTGCCGCCCGTCTGTTCGTTCATCCTGGGCGTCGGCGGCAGAGTCCATGCCGCCCTACATTATCATTTATCAATCAGCGCCATCATCTCAGGCGTATACCGCTCGCCGACAACTGTAATCTCGCGACAACGTTCGTCGATCTCGCGACGATCAGCATCCGTCAAACGCACATCGATTGCACCCATATTGTCTTCCAGATATTTGACCCGCTTAGTTCCAGGAATCGGAACGACGTCGTTTCCTTGGCCAAGAACCCATGCCAGGGCCAATTGTGCCGGTGAACATCCCTTTTTGCTCGCAATTTGCTTCACCGTATCAACTAGTTTCAGATTTGCTTCCAGCGCTTCTTGTTGAAACCGCGGGTTGGTTCGCCGCCAATCGGTTTCGTCCAGGTCATCTATTTTTTGGATCGCGCCGGTCAAAAAACCTCGCCCAAGCGGGCTATAAGGAACAAAGGTTATGCCAAGTTCGCGACAGGTCGCGAGAACCCCGTTTGTTTCAACCTGTCTCCACCAAAGTGAATACTCACTTTGCAGAGCGGCGATTGGATGGATTTTTGTCGCGCGGCGCAGCGTGTCGGGACTAGCCTCCGAGAGACCGAGCGTTCTCACTTTTCCAGCCTTCACCAACTCGGCCATTGCGCCGACTGTTTCTTCGATGGGAACATTTGCATCGACACGATGCTGATAAAAGAGATCGATAACATCGATACCGAGGCGTTTCAGACTTGCGTCGCAAGCGCGCCGGACATTTGCTGGAGAGCTGTCGGTGGTACGAATGGCTTTCTCGTCGAACTTAAAACCGAACTTGGTTGCCACTACAACCTGTTCGCGCCGGATGTTTTTCAAAAAACGGCCCAATAGCTCTTCATTCGTGAACGGCCCGTAAACCTCGGCGGTGTCCAGGAAGTTTCCTCCGAGGTCGAGGAAACGCTGCAGTACACGAAGATTCTCCTTCTCGTCGGCAGGTCCATAGGCAAACGACATTCCCATGCAGCCCAACCCGATTGGATAAACTCTGAGGTCGCTTTGCCCCAGAGGACGCAATGAAATTGATGTATCAGCCATAGGCCGAAGCTAGCAGCGCTTGTGCGCCAATGCATTCGCCGATCGCGCCATTGTATCAGCAACGCACGCCAACGATATGAATCCTCCTTCGCCAACGTGTCCAGCATGGCTTTAGCGGAGGGGAGGCTACGGAGGACCGGCCGCCGGGAACGCCGAGATCGAGCGTGAACGCCGGGGACTGAATCGAACAGAAGGCCGCAAAGATCGAAGGGCTAAGAGGATGGAGATTCACCAGGCGGCTTTCAAAAGCTCTTTGTCTTTAAGATCTTGATCTGCGGTTAGGACAGAAATCTGCAAAGGCGCATAAGAAGATGCAGTCGCTGCTGGTCACTTGCTCCACTCTGCAGCTGTCTCACGCACAAAATCCTCGTACCGCCTAGGGGCATGGCCGATCAGCGAGGTCAGCGTAGAGACATCGGCGTTGCTCGGAGCGAAGCCACGGTCCTGGTATCCCTGGAACATAAGCCGGACGTCCATAGCGAGCCAAGCGGGGAACATTTGACGGATTTGCTCCTCGAACGCTTCCATCGGAGGGTCGGCGTAACGAACCTCCTTGTTCAAAGCCTCACTCCAAATGGCCGCGGCACCGGGTCCGCTTAGTGGATCGGATGCAACGAGGTTATAAGTCTTCCCGGAGTGCCCGCCCGTAGTTAACGAAACGACAGCGGCATCGGCGATATCTCGAACATCGATCGCAGCGATTCCAGCTTTGCCAATGGGATTTGGATACAGACCGGCCCCACTCAGCACAGGTCTGAGCTGGGCATCATTTTGGAAGAAATAACCGGGCCGCAAGACAGTGAATGGGGTATCGAACGCCTTAAGAGATGTCTCAACGGCATACTTGCCAATAAAATGCGGAACGTCCGGGAACCGCTCAGCTTGGTAAACAGAGAGGTAAGTGATGTGCTTAACCTTTGCTTCCCGAGCTACGGCCACTGTAAGCAGAGCTTGAGTCAGCTCATCGGCCACATTGCCGACCAGCAGGAACAGCTTGTCGACGCCGTTCAGTGCCGAGCGGACCGAGTCGGGGTTCAGCAGGTCGCCGATAGCCACCTCTACCCCGTCGGGCAGCTTTGCTTCTTTGTTCCGAGTCAGGACGCGAACAGACGCTCCACGGCGAAGCAGCGCTTGGACTACTTCTGTGCCCACTTTGCCCGTACCACCAGTCACTAAGACTTTCATAAAGTCTCCATTGTTTTAGGGAACCGACAGCCGCGTTCCAGGCACGTTAGTCCAAGACTTAAATTGGGAGTCGCGTCGGCTATAGGTATTGCATTCAGACGGAATATCCAGATCATTTATATGTGTCCGCATTATTCGAAGGGGCAACGCTATCGTAATCCCTTTCTGAAGCTGGTACGCTTTATTTTCCGTGAAAGCTCCGGTTTTTCTCTCTCGGGCTTCGATTCGACTCTTACTATTCCAATTGAAGAATCCGATTTACGCCAAGATTTGCTTCTTGTGTTCTTTAGCCAATCTCCTCGCTGTCCAATCAATTTCGGGAGCTACGAATGCAGTTACGTACAAAGTGCGCCTCGAGAATGGAACTGATCAATATTATGTGTTGGAAGTTCCTGCCAGCATACCCCCAGTAAAGCTCAAATCGGGCGATTGGAATCAGCCGCAGTACGCGACCGAAAAAATTTCACAACCTGCGGCTGTGCTTGCCGCAGTTGGCTGGGCGGGAGGACTGGATGATCATGACAGCGGAGGCCCTCCAAATAGCCTGACAAATCTGGGGGCTAAGAAGCCGGGCGGTTTTTATCACGCGTCTTATATTAAGGTCGGTAATGTCCAGTATCGGCCTAGTCCGGTTCCAAACTATCTCGTGCATTTAAACGGCCAGATCGGTCCAACTCGCCAGTCATTTTATGCAGACGTGTTGGAGGATGGGCGAATCGTTCGGCCGATTCCAGTTTCCGCTCCCGTCATTCGCCGTTTCCGAGAGCCGGAGCGCGCCAATCCCAATGAAAAGTGGGGTGGCGCCGAAGAAGCAATGAAATGGGGTGGCGCTGAGGAGAAGAAAAAATGGGGCGGTGCTGAGGAAAAGAAAAAATGGGGCGGTTCCGAACAGAAACCTTCGAATTAGCGATAAACGCAGCGGGCAATCGCACGGGTGTCATGCGAGATTCTCGCATCGTATACGATACAAATTAGGCAGGATTTCGGTTCCATGCGGGCTGAGCCGAATTGAGGCATGGCGCCGGTATGAAAGAAATCAGCATATTCGTTTCTTGTCCTCCAGATGTAGAAAAGGAGCGCATTGTAGCGGAACAACTGATTCGTTTGGCCGCTGCGGAGTTCGATCTTGCGATAAACTGCACCTATTCCAATCCGTTAAGACGATCGGATAAGGAGAACGAAGCTAAGGTTGGGCATAGGGATCTCAGCGACGAATCGACAATCGTTTTGGGTCCATGCTTTTGGGAATACCCGGAATCGGATGGAGACGATTTCCTGGAAGAAATTCCAAACACCGGCCAATTTGACCTGGTCGTTTGCATTCTCTGGTCGCGGCTTGGTCCAGCACTGGTGGAGAAGTGTGTCATGCCGGATGGAAGCCGACCAAAATGCGCCACCGATTACGAAATTGCTTGGGCAATTGATCAGTCGAAACTAACTCCCGGGTTTCCTCGATTGCATGTCTATCGGAATCGAACGGCTATCACTCCTCCGTCGGAGCCGAAGGAAAAAAGGGAAGAGCTGTGCCGGCGATGGGATGCGGTTCAGGATTTTTGCACGGCATGGCAAGAGAATGGTGGAGTAGAGTTTCGCGAGTGCTGCCACGACTATCAAGACCTGGAAGAGTTCGAAGATTTGTTTCGAGAGCATTTTCGCGATTTCGTCGGAAGGAAGTTGGATCAGGATATGGTCCCCAGTAAAGCACCGCGGAAAGCCCGTTACTTGGATTCGAACCCTTTTCGGGGGCTGAATTTCTTTGATTACGAACATGCAACTCTCTACCACGGTAGAACGAAAGCCGTTTGGGAGGTGCTAGATGCTTTGAAGGCCCGGGTGGCAGCCGGGAAGCCTTTTGTCCTGATAATGGGTCCGACCGGTTGCGGCAAAAGCTCCCTAGTTCGGGCCGGCGTTCTTCCCCTTTTGACTCAGGGTAGGACGCCTGTAGGCGTAGGACTTTGGCGGTTCGCAGTCACCCAACCAACAATGGGAGGGTCCGCAAAGGATCCTTTAGATGCACTTGCGGCTGCACTGTTCGACAAATCCGCCCTGCCAGAGCTCAAGGATCAAGAGTCGGATGTTGAATGGCGGAACTTAGCATCAAAACTAAGAAAAGAACCGCGTGATGCCGCGGCTCGGGTAGCGGCAGCGCTGCACAAGCTCACTCTGCGAGAATTGGATCATACAAAAACTGAACAGTTTGCTGCCAGGAAAAGTGAAGACGTGGAGGCCGTGACACAAGGCTGCTTGATGCGGACAAAACCGAAGATGCATCTTGCGCTCGTCGTAGATCAGTTAGAGGAGTTGTTCACGGGTGACATTTACCGAAGTCTCCAGGAGAAATATATATCCGCTCTCGATGCTTTGGCTAACTGCGAGGGCATATTGGTTATCGTGACGTTGCGCAACGACTTTTACGCGCGTTGTCACCAATTTCCCGAACTGGTTGAATTCACCGCTTTGAAGGGAAGGTACGAACTTCAACCACCGACTCTCCGCGGTTTTGGAAACATAGTCCGATTCCGTGCGGATGCAGCCGGTCTGCGCTTCGAGCGAGATCCTGACACGGGTAGAAGTTTGGACGAGGTTTTAGTGGAGGCAGCGACGACGACTCCCGAACCGCTTCCGTTGCTCGAACATGTTCTTTCGCGCTTATACGAGAGACAGCTTAATCGAGGAGATGGCTTGCTGCGCTTGTCTGA
Source organism: bacterium (assembly GCA_046727495.1). Lineage (GTDB taxonomy): Bacteria > Verrucomicrobiota > Verrucomicrobiia > Chthoniobacterales > JAFAMB01 > JBKPBY01. The sequence continues at coordinate 19,197 of JBKPCS010000043.1, forward strand.
TTATCGCGAATTGGGCGAACTTCAGGGAGCCTTGGGCCAGCACGAAAAAATCGCGTTCTCAACGCTGAAACCCGATGAGCAGCAAGCGTTTAAATTTGTGATTCGGCATCTGGCCGCGCCTGGCTGTGGCGAAGATCAATTGGTTCTTCGGACTGTGCCGTGCCGTTATGTTGTTTTATCGCCTGAGCTTAATCAGCGCCAACGAGCAAGCGCTCAGGGCTTGATCGATCGTTTGATCAAAGAGGGGCTCTTGAGGGCCGCTGTTGATGCGAAGGGAGAGCTGCTCATCAGCGTTCCCCAGGAAGAGATCCTTCGCAGATGGCCAGGAGTTCGGCATTGGTTAGCCGAGGATGAATACTTTTTTCAGATGCGAGATCGACTGGATGCAAGTCTAAAGCTTTGGCTCAGTCGAGATTGCCCACGAGATGGGTTGCTAAACACTGGGACCGGTCTCGCCGAAGCCGAAACTTTGCTACGAGACTTTGGGTCATCATTGCGCGAAGGCGAGATCGATTACATTCAAAAGAGCCTTGCGCGACAAAGATGGGGTCATCGGGTGCGGGACAAAATCGGATTAGCAGCTATCGGGGGCCTTGTTGTTTTCGCTGCATTTGCGGTGGTTGGATATTTCAACGCACAGGGTCGACGTGGCAACGGAGAGCAAGAAATACAACTAGCAAAACAGAATGACGAACAGGTTGCCAGCCAGCGGATAGCCCTAGAGACTCAGCTCAAGAAAGCCGAGGAGAAAGCGCGACTTAACCAACAGAATGCCGATCTAGCAACCAATCAGCGCAACGCTCTGGAAACCCAGCTCAAGAAGGCCGAGGAGAAAGCGCAACTTGCTCAACAGAATGCCGATCTGGCAACCAACCAGCGCAACGCTCTGGAAGCTCAGCTCAAGAAAGCCGAGGAGAAAGCGCAACTTAATCAACAGAATACCGATCTAGCCACTGGCCAGCACAGTGCCCTAGAGACTCAGCTCAAAAAAGCGGAAGAGAAGGCGCAACTTGCTCAACAGATTTCCGATCTGGCGACCGGCCAGCGCAGCGCTCTGGAAACTCAGCTCAAGAAAACGGAGGAGAAGGCGCAACTTGCCCAGCAGATTGCTGATCTGGCGACCAGCCAGCGCAGCGCTCTGGAAGCTCAGCTCAAGAAAGCCGAAGAGAAAGCGCAACTTAACCAACAGAATGCCGATCTAGCAACCAACCAGGGCAGCGCTCTGGAAGCTCAGCTCAAGAAAGCCGAAGAGAAAGCGCAACTTAACCAACAGAATGCCGATCTAGCAACCAACCAGCGCGGCGCTCTGGAAGCTCAGCTCAAGAAAGCCGAAGAGAAAGCGCAACTTAACCAACAGAATGCCGATCTGGCGACCAGCCAGCGCAGCGCTCTGGAAGCTCAGCTCAAGAAAGCCGAAGAGAAAGCGCAGCTTGCTCAACAGAATGCCGATCTGGCCACCAGCCAGCGCAGCGCCATGGAAGCTCAGCTCAAGAAAGCCGAAGAGAAAGCGCAACTTAACCAACAGAATGCCGATCTGGCCACCAGCCAGCGCGGCGCTCTGGAAGCTCAGCTCAAGAAAGCCGAAGAGAAAGCGCAGCTTGCTCAACAGAATGCCGATCTGGCCACCGGCCAGCGCGGCGCTCTGGAAGCTCAGCTCAAGAAAGCCGAAGAGAAAGCGCAACTTAACCAACAGAATGCCGATCTGGCGACCAGCCAACGCAGCGCCATGGAAGCTCAGCTCAAGAAAGCCGAAGAGAAAGCGCAACTTGCTCAACAGAATGCCGATCTAGCGACCAGCCAGCGCAGCGTCATGGAAACTCAGCTCAAGAAAGCCGAAGAGAAAGCGCAACTTGCTCAACAGAATGCCGATCTGGCAAGCAGCCAGCGCAGCGCTTTGGAGACCCGGCTCAAGAACGAGCATGCGATGCTGCAGGATGTCCAGACAAATGCGGATCGCACGGGCAGCCAGTTGAACGCGTTGGAGGCGCAGCTAAGCGAAGTGCAAAGGAAGACTCAAGAGCCTCAGGCCAAGGCCGATTCTGCGGCCAGCGAGCTGAGAGGGATGCGACTCGGACAAAAGAGCGTCAAGCGGACCACACCTCCACTCAGAGCAGTGCAAAGTCAGCCGACAGGAAACGACGGAAATTCGGAGCCTGGGATTGGCTCAAGCGGGATTTCTGCGTGGTTTATGTCCACGATTTATCCCGAAGAAAAGGCCAGACTGGAGCGGGAAAACTATGCCGGCCCCCACCCGCCTCAAGAAACTTCCTCGATTGCTCCCTCGTCATCGTCCAGGGAATCTGAAACTGAAACGCCTAGTCCCCCGGGATCGCAATCCGGTCAAAGTGCCGAAGTCTCCGGTGAAGAGGAGCTCTTGAAAGAATTTGTTCTCGGATATCTTCGATCGGTCGCAAGCAACGATAGGTCATTGCAGCAGCGATACCTTGCAGAGCGGGTTAATTTCTACGGCAGAGGTCTCCTTAATTCATCGAAAATTGAGGCTAGAATACAGCATTATTATGACGAGTGGCCAATCCGTGAATGGGCGCCCCGAGGAGAGACTAAAGTACTGCGGTCGGGAAATCCTGCTCTGTTTGTCGTACATCAGCCATTCAGCTGGACCGTTTCTGACGGTTCACACAATGCCCATGGCAATGCGACTCTGTATCTTCGAATTCGCAAAAATTCTAACGGCGAATTTCGGATCGTTAATGTCCACCAGCTCGATCGCTGATCTATTTTCTGGCAGACGCCACATATGATCAATTTCGGTCGCAGGGAAGCCCGTGCAACACGGGTCCCATTCCAATCAGTTTCATTATCGATGATGGTTAAGTCACACGGCTTTGCAAAACGGCTACCGGAGCTCCAAGCGCGCAGAGCCGGTCAATCTTGATCGTTTTCGCACGCTGACAGCTGCCTCTAGATGGTTTTCAAGACGCCCGCCAAACGTTGCGCACCAGCGCGGAGTTCTCGAGGTGCGACTGCTCCAAAACCAAGCAGCAATCCATGACGTCGTTTTTTGCCGGCGTAAAGGGTCGATATTGGAAGGACTTCAAGGTGTTCGCGGTCAGCGGCTTTGCTAACCTCGAGGTCGCTGATGCCCGGCGCCAGCCATGCAGCGGTTTGCAAGCCGCACTCGGTTGGCTGGATATCAAGCCAGTCGCTTAGATAGCGGCCGGCCGTTTCAGAAAAAACAGACCAACGTTCAGCATATAGCTCGCGCATCCGGCGAACGTGATGTCCAAATTCTCCGGTCCGCATGAACTCGGCCAGAGTCTTTTGTTCGCTAGTCGGAAGATAACGATCGACTGCTTTTCGCAGGCTGAGGACTGGTTCGACCAAGTCTGCAGGCACAACGAGGAATCCGAGCCTCAAAGATGGGAAGAGTAATTTACTGAACGAACCAAAGTACGCGACGCAGCTACCATTACGATAACATCCGGCCTCTATTCCTTGCACGGATCCTAATGGCTTGGTCGTGAATCGGTAGTCGCCATCGTAATCGTCCTCAAAAATAATTACCTTGTTTTCGCGCGCCCAGCAAAGCAGCCTGAACCGGCGATCCAGCGAGAGCGCCACCCCAGTGGGGAACTGGTGCGCCGGTGTGAGGTAGACAATTTTTGGGATCGGCAGTGTCTTGATTGCGCGATCGACATCCAGGCCGCGCTGATCTACTGGTGCAGGTATAATCGCAGCACCAGCTGTTTCGAAGATGCTACGGGCGCCTTCATAGCCCGGTTCTTCCAACCAGACTGTATCCCCAGGGCGCAACAGCACGCGACAAAGCAGATCCAGTGCTTGTTGTACACCCTGGACCACGATGATTTGATCCACGTCGGCACGCACCTGGCGGGCTGGACCAAAATGCGCCAGAATCTGATCGCGTAACCCATAGTCTCCGCGCGGATCTCCAAACGCCAGGTGTTGGGCAGTCAGAGTTCGCAGCACGCGGCCATTCAAGCGAGTCCAGATATCGATCGGAAATTCGTCGACAGCCGGAAAAGAGGTTTGAAAAGCCACGCCAAACTTCCTGTTTGGCCGGGCCAGCTGCGGTCCGCTTTCAATCACAGGCGTCCGCTTGTTCTCAGCTCTGTTCGAGTGCGAATTACCACCAGTAGCGGCCCGTAAGAACTCGTCAGGGAGATTTTCAGCAACATAGCTCCCGGAGCCGATCGACCCCGTGATATACCCCTCGAGCGCCAGGCGCCGGAATACTTCGGTGACAGTGCTGCGCGAGAGTTGGTTTCTCACCGCGAGGTTCCGCGAAGACGGCAAACGGGCGCCTCGTCGTAAACGCCCTTCAAGAATTGCGTGGCGAATCTCGCGAAATAGCCACTCTTGCCGTGTCTGACCCGGAGTCCAAGGGGTTAACGCGATTTCCTGGAAGATCGGTCTTTTAGGCATCGAAAAGTGGTTTGGTCAGTTTGGCATAAATGGATCTGTTAACCAGTCCTTTTTTCGACCTCATTGCACCATGACAAATTCGCTAACCACCAATTCCGGTTGTTATTGCCCAAGTAAAAGCCGGAAGCTGGCGTACGAGCCGTTCGATGATTGGATTGCTTCCATCGTTGCCATCTGTGCTGTAACAGCCCTGGCCATTGGGATTCAGAACCTGCTTGTGTCGGTAGCGCCGGCCGAGCGAGAAACGACCGTTCACAAGAGCGTCATAGTCGAACGCTCGTTACCGCTGCAGGCTAAGGACGGGAAGTTCTGAGGTTTAGGAGACAGGAGACAGAATACAGGAGACAGAAGAGAAAGCATTTTTGATTTAGAGTATGAATGGACTGATCGTGAGCTTCATCTTTTGCCGGCATGGCGGGAGACACCATCGTTTAAGCCTGCCGAACGGGCGGTCCTCGATTTTGCTGAGCTTGTTACTCGAATTTCTGAACAATCACGTACCGGCACCCGTATTCAATACGTTGCGCGAGTGGTTCACGGAGGAACAAATTGTCCGTCTCACCTGGGCAGTAATTGCTATCAATAGCTGGAATCGTCTGATGATCACGTTCACAGTGCCGCCGGCGGAGGAAAAATGAGGGCGCAGGTGAGGCTGGCCACTGAACTAGACCAGATTGAGCGCTGTGCGCCGGTGATGCGTGAGCTCCGCGCATCTTTAAGCGAGCCGGAAATTGTCGACCGTATTCAGGAGCAACGATATGAAGGCTATCGCCTGGCGTTTGTGGAGGCAGAAGACGCTGTTGTCGCAGTGGCCGGCTCCAGAGTCCTTGAGCATTTGATGTACGGCCGGTTTTTGTATGTGGATGACCTTGTGACTCGAGCGGAGTTTAAGCGAAGCGGGTTCGCTGGTCTTTTGTTCGATTGGATGCTCGCTGATGCCCGAAAAGAACGATGTGCTGCCGTTGCGTTAGATTCCGGAGTACAGCGGTTTGAGGCGCACCGATTCTATTTGCGTCATGGAATGAACATTACGGCGCACCATTTCGTGGTGCCTGATTAGTGATTGAACGCCCTCCGGAAGGAGCAATCAGATAGTATCCCAGGGCTTCAGCCTGGGTAAGAACGGCAAAGACGCGTTGACCCTGAAAGGGCTTCAGAAAAGGCGTTGCAAGCGCACGCATTTTTTTTTGCGTTCTCAATCGACCTGATTGCAAGCTGGGGAACCTGCCGGTCTTTCAGACCGATCCACATTCGAATCAAAACCCAGGGCTGAAGCCCTGGACTAGTATCGGTAGCCACTTCGTAGCCAGAGTAGCGTCCGTGCGGGCAATCAAAGACCAATCAGTTCACAAACTGGTCCGCGATCACCTAACGTACAAAATCCGATGGCCTACGTCGATGACCGCCCTATTCGACACGAAGAAATCGTTGCCGATTAACCCGCCAAATGGATGTTCCAGGTCACCAAAAAAGACTGGCATTGAAGTGACGTACGCTGGCGACCGGCTAAAGGAATAGTTTCCAAGCGTCCGCACCGGAATCGTTGTTCGTCCGACCAGCGAGGGAGCGGTGTTAATCATTTTGCTGAAGAGTCTGCTCCATTGGACAGAGAGCCGGTTGTCCGTTGCGACGCCAAGCGGCACTACAGTTCCCGATGAGCCGGTATCCACAATAAAGCTATAGGTATTGGCTCCAATTTTTCCGGCTACCTCGAGCGCACCGGTTCCAGTCACACGGATCGGAACCTGGTGAAATGTAGATAGCCCGCCAGCCAGAGTCTGGGGCAAGCCAGCATGGGTTTCCAGAATCAGCTGGCGCTTACCGTAGTCAATTACAGCGCTATATTTCTGCATCACATCGAGTCCAAGAATCCCCACCAGGTCAAACCGAGTGAAAATGGTATGGCGGAACTCAGGAAAGCTATGCAGATCAATCAGAACGACGGGGCCGGACCCCAAATCATCTGATCCGATTATCAATTGCTTAACACGAGCAACCGGCGCTTCGCGAGAATTCACTAAAAGCCGCCTGGGAAGTCGCATTGATCCAGTTATCGCGGTCAGACCAAGAGAACCCGCCTTTCGAATATCGACAGTTGAAAATGGTGATCCAGTGTCGATTAAGAACCACTCTGGATGGCCATTCAACGTAACACTAATCACGAGATGGTTCTGCGGACTTAGAACCCAGCCGACGGCAGGCGGAGCAGTGTTCGCCCCTTTTGCGGTCGCTACATTGCCAGCTTCGCGATAAAATGCTGAAGCCAGCAAAAGCCAGAGAACTATGCGACACCACCGCCCGATGCTTGGCCAGTACGCATTTGTTTGGCGAGTGATCCTGTTTCTCTGTTTGTCGATTCCATTCATCGCGGGCGCTGCAGAGACGATCGAGAAAACGTCTCGCGGGTGGGAGGATATATGGCAGCAACGGGCAGCTGTCGATCAAGCAGAATTGCTGAGGGCGTATCGTTTGGACCAACTAGGTCGATCCAAAGAGGCGCTTGCAGTTGTAGACAAAGTTCTCACGCGCCATCCCGACACCTGGCTGCCGCATTTTATCAAGGCAGCCATTCTTGGACGGATGCAGAAGCAAGAGCTAGCGCTGAAGGAATTCGATCTAGCTCTCGACTTGGCAAGAAAGTCAGCTCCGCCTCAAGTCGTTTTCGTCCTGTATAGAGTCAAGGCGACGTTAAACCTTGCGCTCGGCCGCAACAGGCCTGCGCTGGATGCGCTCGAGCAATCAATCAAGATGAAGGAGGACGACGTATTCGTCCTCAACAATCTGGCGTGGGTTCTGGCTACGGCCAAAGAAGCTGACCTGCGCAACCCGGTTCGCGCCGAATATTACGCTAAGAAATGTTGCAAGTTGACACATTGGAAGTCGGCTACTGCTTTAGACACTTTAGCGGCAGCAGAAGCTGCAAACGGTAAGATGGTAGACGCAGCAAAACACGAGAGACAAGCAGTCGCCCATATTCAACCAGCGGAAAGGCGGTACGCTTTAGCAGCTATGCAGGCGCGCGAACAGCTGTATCTCGCAGGCAGAAGCTATGTTGAGAACGGTTATTCTCGCTAAAGCTAATTCGGCCAACAGCAGGCAACTGAGTCGATTCACGGTCGCGGCCGTATTAGGCTAGCTACATGATGAAAGTCGTAAATCTCCTGCTCGCAGGCTGGCTCTACCTAAGTATGCTCTCATACGTGAGCGCTCAAGATCGTATGCCCCCGATTCCGTTTGAGCAGATGACGGATCTGCAAAAGACGCACGCAGAGGAAATTATCAAAGGGCCGCGCGGAGCTTTGTATGGGCCGTTTATTCCATTGATTCGTAGTCCGGAACTGATGGACCGCGCTCAACGCATGGGTGAGTATCTCCGGTACCACAGCGCGATTGGAAACAAGCTGAGCGAGCTCGTGATATTGATTGTTTCGCGTCGATGGACTCAGCAATTCGAGTGGGATACACACGAACCGATCGCGTTAAAGGCAGGGATTTCGCCGGAAACAGTGAAAGCAATTCGGGAAGGACGTAAGCCGACTGAGCTGGCAGAGGATGAACAGATTGTCTATGACGTCACGACGGAGTTAGACGCGACCAAGGACTTGTCGGACGCAACGTATAAACGAGCCGTGGATCGTTTCGGAGAACAAGGCGTGATCGATATGGTGGGGATCCAAGGATACTATACGTTTCTGGCGATGATCATGAATGCGGCACATACAACGGTGACTGATCCGAAGACGTCGCCGCTTGAGCCGCTGGAAAAATGAGGCAAAGACGTTGGACGTTTCGCGTTTGGCGTTTCGCGTTTCGCGCCTCTGGCGCCCTCTCAGGGCGCACGGCAATTTCAACGCGTACCCGAGGCTGAAGCCCTGGGCCCGTATCGGTAGCCACTTCGTGGCGAGGATTTCCCGTAATGCAAAATCTTTGCGACCTTTTGTTCGGCTAGATTCCGAGTTGCTTGCCCCATTTTAGCATCAGCAGATTTCCTAGTGGAGGATCGGGGCGAGCGCGTTTGCCGGCCTTCTTGCTTGAATCTCCCAGGGAGAACAGGTGCCGGCGTTATCTGACATTGCGACGCGCTCCAGAGAAGGCTGTTTTCTGAAACTGCGGGCTGTTGAATAACGATGCAAAAAGCTCGGTCGAAACTTGGAAGGCTGAGCTATGAGAACACGACTTCTTGCTATCGGATTGGCAATGGTGGTTGCAGGCGCTTGCAACCTCTTTGCTCAAGATAATCAACAGAACACTAACCCGCCACCGGCGCCGCAATCAGACGACCGGGTCGGCCAACTCGAACAAGGGCAACAGGATCTCAAAGCGCAGATCGACCAGATGCGGAACGATATCGCAGATCTTCAAGAAAGAGTAAAGCGATTGGAAGGTGGTCAGCAATCCCAACCATCAGGACAACCACCGCCGGCAGCTGCAGCGCCTCGATCAGGAGGCCGCGCCAGCTCAACTACTCAGACAAGCTCCGGACAAACGCAGTCGTATGATGTTTTTTACCAGAAACTTCAAACCGGTGGACACTGGTTCAGCGATCCAACCTACGGCTACGTTTGGCAGCCAGACGTCGCGTCGTCGCGAGAATGGCGACCTTACTCGGATGGACGCTGGGCTTATACCGACCGCGGCTGGACCTGGGTCTCTAATGAAGATTTCGGCTGGGCAACCTACCATTATGGGCGCTGGGCCCACCGGAGTGATTCAGGCTGGATTTGGATTCCCGGCGATGAATGGGCACCAGCATGGGCTTCATGGCGGGAAAGCGACGAATACTGCGGTTGGGCACCCTTACCTCCGGAGGTCGCTGACGATTCAGACGTGCCAATAGGAGGTTGGGTGGACAGCTATTACGATATCGGTCCGGAAGCGTATGTCTTCGTCCAGACGAATGATCTCGGCCGCGAGACCTATCGTGATGTCGCGATTCAGCCTGCTCAAAATGTGCAGTTCATAACGCAAACACGCAATGTGACGAACGTAGCTTTTGGCGGCAACGGAGTCGTCGTGAACGGCCCCGATTACAACCGGATCGCGTCCCGGGCCAAGATTGCTCAATACAAACTCAACTACGTAACAGAGAATCAGGGGCGTTTCGGAACAAACGTATCAGGCAATCAACTTCAGGTGATGGCGCCTGCTATGAAGCTTCAGAGGAACGCGAGCGCTCAGCCCAAGGTTGAACGTCAGCTCACTCAGGCCGCGGTAGATCACGGTTGGGCCGGGATCGATCAATCAAAGGCGGCTCAGCTGAAACAGGCCATCAAACAGCAGGCGCCGCCTCCGGCGTCACTGCCTCAAAAGGCTGCTCCGAAGCTGGTGACAGCAGGAGGACAGAATCAACCTGCTCAAGGAACGACCGGACAAGGGTCGCAACAGCCTGCACAAGGCGCACAGCCAGCTGGGCGGAGACAGCAGCCGGCTACGGCCTCTCCAGCTCCGGCAAGCACACCTGCGACTCAGCAACATCCAGCCCAACAGCAACAGCGGTCTCAAGGTGGAACAACTCCACCGCGCCCAGAGACATCACAGGCGCAGCCGAATATGCAGCAGCATCCTCCTTCGGCTACACCGGGAGAACAGAATCAGCCTGCGGCGAGCCCGGCAGCCGGAGGAACATCGAGAGAGACGACCCGGCCTGCTGCAACGCCCTCGCCTAGCGCAGGCCGACCCGCTGAAAGGAAGGAGCAGCATCCAGCGGCGACTCCATCGCGTTCAGCTGAACCGAGAAACCAACCTTCCGGGAACGAAGAACAAGGCATTGGCCGTCCGTCGCAAAGAGAACAGCAACAGCCTGCGACCGAACACCGGACTCCGGCGGAGCGGCCTCGCGAGCAAATGAACCAGGCGCCGAAGAAGGCTGAGCCTAGTCCCAAAGGCGCTGAAACTCGCGAGGTAAAGCCCCCGCAAGAAGATCGTCGGGAACAGCCTGCGAATCGACCCGAGTCGCCGGCCGGTGCCCGTCAGGAGCTTCAGAGAGAACAACCCGTAACTAAGTCCGAAGCTCCGAGCGGCGCTGGGTCCGAACAACGCCGAGAGCAACCTACGAATAGATCGGAGGCACCTGGCGGCGCGATGAAAGAGGGCGGTCGCGAACAACCGCGAGAACATGCGCGACCAACTGAACGAGGTGAGCGCAGTAATCCGGAAGCCAATAAGCCGGAAAGGCGCGAAGGACAGTAGAAATAGCGTAACGGCAGAACGTAAGGGCGTTTCGGCGTGTCGGCGTGGTTTAGCCGGCACGCCGTTTCTTTTCAGTTAGACTGTCAACCAATAGACCTTGGCCACTGTCGAGCTGGAAGCTCAACATTAACGCGTATTGAACACTTTTTGGATCGTATGGATCCAGCGAGTCCGTTAGCGTGAGATTTCATGCGGAAAAGAAATCCAATCCCGGCTAGACGCGAACCGCGGAGACGAGGTTGGTTTTGTGCTGGAAATCCGTTGTGGCCGCTTGAGGAGCTGCGCAATCTGAGTAGTCCACCATTTCCCGATCCAGAATTTACTCCTTTGTCTGTGGAGAGACTTAATGGTGATTCCTACGTGGCGTGCGCCCAAGTCCGCTCAGAAAAAGCTTCGCCCTTCCGCGTCGTCCAAAGGGAATTCCCGATCCCTCATTTGGTAAGGGGCTTGCCCTGGCGTTATGTTGATCACCGGAGAGGCCCAATTGTGCCGGAAGTGGAATATGCGCCTTTGGACTTCTCGTCTGTCGAAAAGCCAAGCCGATAGACCTGATAAGTCGAGCTGGAAGCTTCAGCCCGATCTTCCCGCGCAGGGCCTGGATTCATCCGCAGGCAGTAAACAGGATATGGACCCTCTGGCTCTGTTTCTTTCAGATCCGAAAAGTCATCTTTCAGACGTTCTTTACGTCTGTTCCCAGATATACAAAAAGCGGCTATCAAAACAAAAGACGCCCGCTGAGCTCCCCGGCGGGCGTCGCTTGGTACAAAATGCGGTTCCCCAAAACTGCGGTGGCCGCAATTGCTAATCACGGCAATTCGAACGACCAGTTTAGCGAAAATTTCCACATTCGTCACAATTTCGATCAATCCGACCCACACTGCGGCGGGCCGGCTGCGGAGCCTCGGCTGGGGCGCGCTGGTCCCCACTCTTCGCCCCCCGCTGAGATCCAGATTTCCTCCACAAAGGGAATAAATCTGAAGAATTCGAGTCTTAGCGGGTGAGCGCATAAACGGGATAACTCTAGTCACACCAACATCGGGCGCTTACTCAGTTGGACTAGCCAAGGAAAGACCGTGAAAACTATAAGCACAGGTACAGCAAATGACTCTAATAAGAGTGAGAGCCGTTCTCCAGAGGACACTCTGATTACAAAAACTAAAAGTCGAAAACGTTTGATCAGCCGTCGTGCCTTCCTGGGCAAATCGCTTGCCATGGGGGCGGGAACAATCGGCGTCGGAATGTTGACTAACCCTCGCAGCGCAGAAGCGATTAAGGGCGGTCTAACGCCGGGAGACGCAGCCCTGCTTCGGTTTCCAGCGGCGTTAGAGATACTCGAGGCCGACTTTTGGATCCAATACAACGAACTCGGCGGCGTGCAGGACAGCGAAGTCCCAGGCGGTAGCGGGAATAAAGCCTACACTGAGGCCTTGGAGGTGCTTGACGAGGACATGGCCGTGTATATCCACGACAACACCGATGACGAGATCACTCATCACACGTTCCTCAACGCGTATCTGATGTCCCATGGAGCTGCTCCTGCAAACCTCGACCCGTTTCGTACTTTGATGGGCAGCACCGCGACGGGAGTCAATCGGGGCTTCATCGGAAAACGGCTCACTAACCTGACGCAACTTACCCTCGACACCAGCTGGTGGACGCGCTATCGCGACGACAGCTTTAACCCGGACCTGGATCCAAACCACGTCTTTCCGCAGGCCGTCCCGACCTTATTTGTCAACCAACATACCGCAATTCCCAGGACCGATGCGGACACAACAGATCTTAATTTCCTACAAGCCATCGCGAATACAGCCGCTTTCCATTTTCCCACCATTGAACAAGGTGGCAACAGCCTCTATCCGTCGCTGGCACAGAGGGCGACCCATGAGGAGGTCTTGCGGATCCTAATCAGCATCGGTCCTACCGAGACTATGCACTTTCAAACTTGGTCGGACAAGGCGGGTAATGCGCCACCGTTAACCGCTGTTGATCCGGTGACCCATGTATCGGTCACATTCCCGGATCTGGACGTGCCCGAGGAGCTTTTTAAAAAGAACCTGATCATGCCAGAGCCGTGCCCATTCCTGGATCGAAGTCTCCCCATTGTTTCGATCATTCGACCAACCAAAACGGAAGGCGTTGCCATGGGTGCTCTTAGGTTTCTAACGAACATGGGGCTTTTCATTGGCCAATCGCCAGGGTTCTTTGCCTACTTGACCCAACTGGCACAAGACGCGGATCGCGCCAGACACGGTGGCCGTTGAGAAATGTAATCGCTGGCTTCGCCGTTGAATGGCAGGTTCACCAACTACTTCGGTGTGCGACGCGCAGAGTCGATCCCCAGTGCGCCCACCGAGGGACGGAAGCGAGCCTGCTGAAGCCGTTTCGATCGAGGATACCCTGACATATGGGTTTCAGCTCGATGATTTATGGGGCTTACGCATCAGCAAAAAAAAGAACCCCAGACTCCTTTCGGAACCTGGGGTTCATCAACTCTGGCAACGTCCTACTCTCGCACAACCTAGAGATGCACTACCATCGGGGCTGCAGCGTTTCACTTCCGTGTTCGGAATGGGAACGGGTGGTGCCACTGCGCTAGGATCACCAGAAGGCTGGTGAAGCCGAAGTTAGCCCGTGGGGGGATGGGGGCGGTCTCGCCTCAACTTCACCAGAAATTCTGGCGACAGGCCCGATTGGATCGGGCCTATTCACTAAAACAAGTCATTTGAAAGAACTGAATGTGTTCTCTGATAGCTGCACAGAGGTAGAACCTTTGGAATGAGCATTCAAAAATTGATTGTATTTAAACTGCCGAACATTGGTACGAACCGTTCAGACAGAAGAAAACAATCAAGCCGGACGAGTAATTAGTACTACTGAGCTGAACACATTACTGTGCTTATACCCGTAGCCTATCAACGTGGTGGTCTACCACGACTCTTCAGGGAGAATTCATCTTGGAAGAGGCTTGGCGCTTA
>JBKPCS010000044.1:0-7889 GCA_046727495.1 bacterium
GGATGGTCCCGGTCTCGCAGCGACTGCGCGTCAAGTTTTGGCCGCGAAATCGAGCAGCACTGACCTCATCGCCATCCAGGCGGAAGGCCGGTTAGGAGATACTAACTAGTAACTAACTAACAATATTTCGAATCTACCCTAACTAACCCCAGTCTATACGATTCCTCCCAACATCATGAAACTTCATAAACTCCATTTATTTGTCCGAGCAGCGACTTTTGCGTTAGCGAGCTCGTTTGTTTGTTGCGGTGCTGCGCGAAATTGGCGAGATTTACTCGTCGGCGATGAAGCGGAATGAGCATTATGAATGCCCCCCATACAGCTCGGCCGGTTACTTTGGCGCCTTCATCATACGCTTCGACGTTCGCTCGCTCCAAAATAGAAACCGAAGCCTTAAATAGATAGAAAGAAATCGTTATGAAGAACCAGCAGACCGTCCTCGGCCTGATTGTCGGAAACCGGAACTTCTTCCCAGATAGTCTGATAGCGCAAGGGCGGCAGGATATGCTCGATGTTTTCAATGAACAAAACATCGATGCGGTTATCCTCGACCAACAGACAACCAAACTCGGTGCCGTTGAGACCTGGGAGGACGCTCAAAAGTGCGCAGCGCTTTTCGACGACAACCGGCAGCGAATCGATGGGATAGTTGTCACGTTGCCTAATTTTGGCGACGAAAAAGGAATCGCCGAAGCGATTAAACTTTCATCTCTTCGAGTCCCGATACTTGTTCAGGCTTATCCCGATGATTTAGGAAAATTCAGCTTAGAACGCAGACGCGATGCGTTTTGCGGGAAAATTTCCGTATGCAACAATCTTAATCAATACGGACTTCCATTCAGTCTAACAGAACTCCACACAGTCGTTCCGAAAAGTGATCCCTTTAGAACAGACCTTCAGCGCTTTGTCGCCGTTTGTCGCGTAGTGAAACGGCTTCGGAATGCGCGGCTTGGAGCGGTGGGAGCGCGGCCGAACGCATTCAATACCACCCGATATAGCGAAAAACTGCTCCAGGCTTTCGGTATTAGTGTTAACACGGTTGATCTGTCGGAGATATTTGGAAGTGCGGCTAAGATTGGGGATGGCGACCGACGTGTAAAGGAGCGGCTGGAATCAATTCGCTCTTATGTTCCGACCGATAAGGCTCCGCCGCCAGCGCTGGTCAAAATGTCGAAGCTTGGAGTTGTACTCGATCACTGGATGCAACGCTATGGGATAGACGCAACCGCGATTCAGTGTTGGGACTCACTTCAGCTTAACTATGGAGTAAACGTCTGCACACTCATGAGCATGATGAGTGAAAGCCTGCTCCCGAGCGCATGTGAAGTGGACGTCACAGGCGTAGCGTCGATGTACGCGCTTCAGTTGGCCTCCGGCAAACCAAGTGCCTTAGTTGATTGGAATAACAACTATGGGAATGATCCGAACAAGTGTGTCTTGTTTCACTGCGGTAATTGGGCCAAGAGCTTTCTTGCGGACGTTAAGATGGCGAACGCCGAAATTCTGGCGACGACGCTCGGCACCGAAAATACCTATGGAACCGTCGCGGGCCGGACTCCAGCGGGTCCATTCAGTTATGCACGTATCACTACGGACGATCGCAATGGCGTAGTCCGAGCGTATACGGGGGACGGTCAGTTTGTCGATGATCCGCTCGACACCTTTGGCAGCCGAGCGGTGGTTGAAGTGCCACGGCTCCAGGAGCTGATGCGCTATATCTGTAAGAACGGTTTTGAACATCACGCAGCTATGACCGCCTCGTATACGGCGAAGGTCTTGAACGAAGCCTTCACAACCTATTTCGGCTGGGAAACCTATACCCACAGCACCGCTAACGGAGAAACCATTCAATGAGTGTCATCAAATGGAACGTATTGTGGTAGCCCATTTGCGAACGAAAGCTGCAATCATCGTTTTAGTCGCTTGCGGGGTCATTGTTTTCCTTTGCTTTCGGCCACCTTTCGTCGTCAAACCGTTGCATCCCATTACCGGTTCGGGGGCTGCAACCGCGGCCAATACCACGAACGACACCAGCTCGTTCGTAGAGCCGATCTGGAACAGTAAAGTTGTTCCTACGATTGTGACTAAATCAGTCGATGCCGCCGTGTTACTCCCTGAAATTCGAGCAAACCCTGAAGCTGCCGGAGAAAAGTACGGCAGGCGTGAAGCCACAAACCCTTTCAACTACATGATTAAGGGTTCAGGCAAAGTTACTCAGGTCAATACTGAGTCAAGAGCGGGAACAATGACCGTTGAGCTCGCAAACAGCACCAACCACGAAACCGTTACTTTGCAGACAGGTCCGGTCGTAATTGGCACAGCCATTCGGGACGCGACGGGTCTAGTCAGCTTCAATCAGTTTACAAACCAGATCGATTACGCGGCTATCTCGAAGGAAATGAACTCTCGTGCTATCAAAGACGCGCTTTCTGGGAAAGATCCGGCCCGTCTTGTTGGTAAGAGCGTTCAATTTTTCGGCGCCTTCACTTTTGATCCCAAGTCCACTGCCCCCATCCGGATAACGCCCGTCAAACTGGATACCGAAAACTAGCTAGAACGAGATTTCAATGTCCTCTGCTTCACCGTCAACTCAACCCGACATTTCGCAAGATGACCCTGTCCTCTCGGCCGAGAACGTAACGAAAGTCTTTCCAGGCACGACCGCGCTCGACGGGGTTACCTTTCAGGTCCGTCGCGCCAAGGTAAATCTGCTGGTGGGGGAAAACGGTGCAGGCAAGTCGACTTTGATGAAGATCCTGGCCGGCGTCGAACTGCCGACCTCTGGCCGTCTTCTCCTGGATGGAAATGAAGTAACGTTCCGGAACACCCGTGAAGCATCCAGAGCCGGTGTCGGGATCATTTATCAGGAACTCAATCTCTTCCCGAATCTCAATATCGCAGAGAACATTTTTGCCGGGCGCGAAATCACGAGAGCCGATGTTATTGATCACCGCGCCCAAGAAAAGCTTGCGCGCAAGTTGCTGGACCGGCTGCAACAACCGCTGAACCCGCGAACTCTAGTTAGTGATTTGCGGATGGGACAGCAACAGATTGTCGAGATCGCAAAGGCCCTTTCTCAGAACGTTCGAGTGCTGATCATGGACGAACCAACGTCGGCCCTCACCGCCGCCGAAACCGAGGCCCTGTTTCAGATCATTGAGGATCTCAAAGCGCATGGAGTTGCGATAGTCTATATCTCTCACAAGCTCGAAGAGCTTTTGCGGATCGGCGATTTCATCACGGTGCTGCGCGACGGCAAAGTTGCGGCCGAAGCGCGCGCAGCCGATGTCGACATTACCTGGATCATCGAAAAAATGGTTGGGCGTACTGTGCGGGCCCCGAGCCGAGTTCACAGCGCGGCGAAGCGCAACGGCAGAGAATTGTTGAGGGTCGAAGATCTCACGCTGCCGCGCGAAGGGAAAGGTTTTACTTTAAAAGGAGTATCGTTTTCGCTGCACGAAGGGGAGATCCTGGCTATCTATGGTTTGATGGGTGCTGGGCGTACCGAACTCTTTGAATGCTTGATGGGCTTACATCCGGAGGCTACCGGCAGGATCACTTTGGCGGATAAACCACTGCGTCACGAACCAGTCTTTGACCGAATTGCCAGCGGCATCACGCTCGTGCCGGAGGATCGTCAACGCCTCGGCTTGGTTCAGCAATTGTCGGTAGCTCAAAATATTACTTTGGCCAGCCTGAGGCGCTACGTTCGCACTCTCTGGATCTCGGATCGCGCCGAACATGCCTCTGTGATCACCATGATTAAAGAGCTGGCGATCAAGACGCGCTCGCCGGAACAGCCGATTACTTCGTTAAGCGGTGGCAATCAGCAAAAGGTTGTAGTCGCGAAGAGCCTGCTAACAAAGCCAAGAGTACTGTTACTGGATGAGCCGACTCGTGGAATTGATGTGGGTGCTAAGGCAGAGATTTTTCAAATTATCAACCGCCTCGCCAGCGAAGGGCTGGGGATTCTTTTTGTTTCGTCGGAGCTTCCTGAAGTGTTAGCTGTGCCTGATCGAATTCTTGTGATTTCGCGCGGCCGCGTGACCGGATATTTCGGCCATGCAGAGGCCACCGAAGAGCTTCTCGTCCGCGCCTCCAGTGCTCACCGTCAAACCGATCTTGCAAGCGTCGAGGACGCGAAAGCTGCAAGCAATCTGACAACGCAGACGCACAACTGACCAGCTATTATGACAACCGCCTTATCGCCTTCCGTCACGTCATCAAACGTTACCCGGCTCTCCATCGGAGTCTTGCTATTCCGATTGCGCGCCTTTATCGCGCTATTGATTCTCGTCGGAATATTCACTCTGCTAACCCCCTCTTTTTTCACACGGGAAAATCTTGTCATCCTGGTCGGCCAAACCGCCATCAACGCGATTATGGCCATCGGCATGACCTTTGTGATTCTAACGGGAGGAATTGACCTGTCGGTTGGCTCTACTGTCGGGTTGGCTGCTATGGTTGCTGGGCTGCTCATCGACCGAGGCCTGGAATTGCCGATGTTCGGTATTGTTGTCTACTTCAACGTCCCAGCCATTATCTTTCTCGTCCTGTGTCTAGGGACCCTGGTCGGTGCGTTCAATGGCCTTCTAGTTACTCGCTTCAATGTCGCACCTTTTATCGCAACCCTGGGAACGCTGTACGTTGCACGCGGCTTAGCTCAACTAAGTAACCAGGGCGCTACTTTTCCAAATCTCGTTGGCAATCCGCAACTGGGAAACATGGGATTTCCGCTCCTGGGTGCCGGCACTGTTCTTGGGATTCCAATCGTGATTTGGATCATGCTCCTTATTACTGCGCTTGGTTGGTTTGTGGCAGGGAAAACACCGTTTGGACGCCAGGTTTATGCAGTCGGAGGAAATGAGCGAGCTGCTGAGTTATCAGGAATTTATGTTCAGCGAGTCAAGCTGGCGGTCTACATGATTTGCGGAATGTGCGCCTCAATGACCGGATTAATAACAGCTTCCCAGCTAGTCGCAGCACATCCGGCCACTGGTGAAAGCTATGAACTCAATGCGATCGCAGCAGTCGTTCTCGGCGGCACCTCTCTCGCCGGTGGCAGAGGCACGGTCTGGGGTACCCTGATCGGCGCGTTAGTTATCGGTGTGCTGACCAACGGTCTGGTTCTCCTCGGAGTCCAGGAGTTTTGGAAAAAAGTTATTACTGGACTGGTGATTATCCTGGCCGTCGTACTTGATCAACTACAAGCACGCTTGCAGCAGCGTCTTGCCTTGACACGCAGCTAAATGTCGAAATGAGGGAGGTGATACCAAACTCGTAAGAAGGTCATTCAATCCAACACTGAGAGCCGTAAAGCGCTGATGCGCTCTCTCGGCATCCTCTTCTCGCCGTTTCCTTAAAGCTAAATCCTAACCGACGCTTGCGTTGGTCCAATCCTCCCCAATCCTCAAATTTCCTATGTACAAGTTAATCCGACAAACTACCCATTGTCTTCTCGCCAGTTGTTTAGCGGTCGTCACCGCGGCGCTTCTGGCTCCTACTGCATTTGCCCAGCAGAAGAAACTCATCGCTATCATTGTGCCATCTCCGGAGAATCCGTTTTTCAAAACGGAAGCCGACGCTGCGGAAGCGAAAGCAAAAGCTCTGGGGTACGATGCACTCGTTCTTGTTCACAACGATGATGCCGTAAAACAAGATCAACTTTTCGATACTGCGATCGCGCGGAAAGCAGCAGCAATCATTTGTGACAACGCTGGTGCCGACGCGAGCATAGCGGCAGTAAAGAAAGCAAAGACGGCTGGCATCCCAACCTTCCTCGTTGATCGCGAGATCAACGCAACTGGGGTCGCGGTTGCGCAGCTAGTCTCCAATAACTATCAAGGCGCAAGCTTAGGCGCTCAAGAGTTCGTCAAACTAATGGGCGAAAAAGGTAGCTACGTCGAGCTCATCGGGAAAGAAACGGATACAAACGCGGGCGTGCGATCGCGCGGTTACAATGATGTGCTCAGTCAATATCCGGATCTAAAGAAGGTCGCAGCTCAAAGCGCTAACTGGAGCCAAACGGAGGCGTTTCAAAAAGTGCAGACGATCATTCAACAATACCCCGATATCAAAGGACTCATATCAGGCAACGACACCATGGCGCTTGGCGCCTATGCCGCTCTGAAAGCAGCCGGAAAAGGTAGCGTGATTGTGGTTGGCTTTGATGGAAGTCCTGATGTGGCGCAGTCGATCAAAAATGGTGAGATCAAAACCACTGTCTTGCAGCCAATCGTCAAGCTCTCGGAAATGGCCGTTGAACAAGCTGATAACTACGTTAAAACCGGAAAGGCAGATAAAGCGGAGAAACAATCCATCGATTGTATTCTGATCAACAGCGATAACATCGCGAAGTACACCACGTTCGGGCTGAAAGATTGAGCCGATGCCCGGCTTTTAAATCCATTACATCGGGCGCCGTGATCGGGCTGGCTCCGATAACGGCGTTCGCGTCTCGTCATCGGTCCGCGTACTCGAAGTAGGGCAAGCCATGGAGCAAGCTGCTTCACGATATTGCGACTGGCCTGCTGCGAAATCGGCTCACTGTTTCGGGCTGAGCTACTTTACAACTAACAGGCGGTAGCCCGCGCAACAGCAATTCCACATCACTCAGCACCATCCTGCCGATTTCTAAGAATGCTTCCGGCATACCACCCGACCGATGAGCCGAAAGCACCACATTCGGCAGATCGCGAATGGGATGATCCTTGGTGAAAGGCTCTTCCGGAAAGACGTCGGTCGCTACCCTGAGGCGGCCAGATTGAGCGGCCACTGTTAGAGCATCGAAATCGACGACCGCGGCTCGACTCATCAAAACAAAGATCCCGCCCGGTTTAATCAGGTCGAACTCTCGTTTACTCAAGAACCCTTGATTCTCTGAGGTTGCGCTCGCAAAAACGAATACAGCGTCCGATGACGACAGTACTTCGTCCAGCGTTGCCTGCTCGCATTCGTGTCGCAGGATTTCTCGTTCCGGCAGCCAAGGATCGAATACTTTTACCGGACACCGAAATGGCCTCACCAACGGTCGAAAGGCCTGCCCTAGATCGCCGAAGCCAATGATACCCACTCGGGAACCAGTAAACAGTGAAAACCCTTGGTTACTAGCTAGTCCGTACGTCTCTTTACGTTCCCGCATGGCCCGATCATTCTGGCTCACTCCTCGAGTTAGATCCAACCCGAGGGCTAAGGCCATCTCCGCGACCGCTGTGGCAAACGCAGGACTGGCTACCAGCACCCGGATCCCATGTTCGAAGCAGTATTGGTAGTCAATGTTAGAAAGGAAATTGCCTTCAACATTGAAGATTGCTCGCAATCTCTTTGCTCGTTCCAATCTTTCACGCGGCATATCGCTCTGACCGATCAAGATTTCTGCGTCCGGGAGCGCCGCCTCTAACATTTCTGGAGCCATCCGTGCGGTATCGAAGACTGTGAGATCAGCGATATTCGACAGACGTCGTTGCACTTCGGCGTCGAAAATCATCGCCATCGTGCGCGGTAGCGGATCAATTACAATACTTGGTTTGCTCATATCGTCGGTGATGTTCGAAATCCAGCCCCTTCCCTTACTCTAGCTTCATTGTTTCACTAGTCGATTCTGGTAAGTGGCTGGCGATTCGCTCTTAGTGCCGGAGAGCTCGGGTCTGCAATTTTCAGTTACCAGTGTTGTCCTCAGTGGCCGTGGTAAAGGAGCCCATCTCGTCCTCGTCCTTATGGTGGCTCCGAAGTTATTCATGAGCTGAGGGCCAAAGTCCGCCAAAACTTTGGAGCGCGAGCGACCTCAGATTGTGAATAACTTCGCGCTGGGCGTCTCGCCTGGTTACGAATGCTCGTCCTCTTCAGCAAGATGAATCATTCGAGACGTTCGAACCAGGCGAGCAAGCTTG
>JBKPCS010000045.1:0-11853 GCA_046727495.1 bacterium
GCCAGGGTCTAAGACCACGCAGGGCCGAGCAGGCGCTCGCTTTATCGCGCCTGTCCGTGTCGCCTTCCGCTACGCTAACAGCGTCGGCACCCTGAACTAATTTAAAGCTTTCGCGGCTCAATGGCTGGCCTGCAGGTTCCCTGTCAACGCTTCGTCTCGCACCTCGCGGTGCGCTACGCATGACTCGGGGCCAGCGTGGCTTGCTATTCCTTTACTGTTGTGGACTTTCACCATTTACTCTTTGCGCAGTCTCCCGGCGCACTAGCGTACTTTATTCTCCTTTTCGTGTGCTGACCCCTGCTAGGTAATGCCCGCGAACAGTAGGACACAAGAAATTCTTGGATTCTTTTTTTCAAAAGCCAAGATATCTTAGAGGTATACCTTAACTGCTAGGAGCCCGGCAAAATGAGCGTTAGTCTGCAGGCTTTTCATACTTTGCTTCGAGATTTCTGGAACAACGAAGAAAAGGCTTCTGAAATGCTTTTGCTAGCCCGGCTCGGTATAGATGATTCTCCAGATCAAGTAAAAACCTGCAGCTTTGCCGAAACTGAAACCTCGGAAACGCACTCTAATCGCATTCTTGAGAGCCATTTTTGCGACTTGATAATATCTTGGTATTGTCTTTCGAAAGAGTTCCTTTTTGTCTCCAATGGCCAAACCACAAGTCTTGATCCAAGCAACCGCTGAGATCGCTGGGCAAGCAAGCAAATTAGTTCTTGCCGCAGGTTTCGAGCCGGTCTTTGACAGTCAACCAAACTTCAAAAGAATTCTGCATCAAATTCAGCCCACGCCTGAAGAGATATCAGAGACTGAACCCGTGACGGTTCTCGCCGAACGCGTGTGGAGAGTGGCCAAAGAGGTGCAAAAACAGTACCAAGAGGGCACAATCGTGTATTTTCTGGCCGCGATTCCCGACGAGAAATATTTGGAACTAATCGCTCATCTTTCGACGGCTGACGCGCCCTATAGGCTCAACTTAACGAAATACATCACCGATGCTGTCGCGCGAATCGTCCAAGCTGAGCAAAACGACGAACCAGGACCACAGCAAGCCGCTTTCGTGCTAGATCTTGTCTCCGGGGTCAGCGCGCTCGGTAGCGACCTGCGAGACGACCGCAGTGGAAAGTTGGATACAAAGAAAGTAGCGGACCTCTTTGGAATCAGCGTACCAGATATAGCCAAAGTAATCGGCGTCACGCCCCAAGCGTTATTTAGCGATCCGACAAACGACCGAGCACAACCCGTTCTCAGCCTCTTTGAACGAATCGCCCGGCTACGTGCACATCCCCAATTCAAAGAACCTTCCGAGTTGCGGAGATGGTTTCGGCGACCTCTTCCTGTGTTGGGCGATCACAGCGGCGAAGACCTTTTCAAGGCTGGCAAATTGGAAATAGTCGCCGTTAAGGTCGATCAGATGCTCACCGGGGAGTTCGGCGGATGAGCAATTCGCCGGACGACTCATCCTGCAAGCTGCCCAAACGGGAATTTTCCAGCGCCAAAGCTGCAAATGACTTTTACTAACAAGTCGATTTCGGAGCAGATCAGAGATAGAGTCGCGCGACTTTAACTCAGCACGCCTTCAAATTATCCCGGTGAAACTCAAGATGGCGTGAGTTATTCGTGCAGCCCGCGTCCATCGTTTCGAAAAAAAAGCCCAGCGCGGTTCTGTTAGGTTTGACCTTTTGACCTTTGACTTCGCGGAGTAAAATCATAGCACTTTCGCCGACTTGGCCGCGAGCGTCGCGCATTGCCGTACGTCAAACTACATATGCGTCAGGAGATGAGCAATCTGCCGGACGATCCCGTCTTGCAAGATGCACTCAAAACTACTGGAGCAATCGCCTATGAAAAGCGAACGTTTCGGGTCATTCCAGGCAGTGCGGTAGTCCACAATCTTCATTTTGAGCACCTGTGGGCAGGCACCGGTGCTGGACGATGCAACCCTGACGGTATTGCAAGACTGTACCTATCAACCGATAGAGAAACTGCCCAAGCGGAATTTGACCACCACCAAAGGCGCAGCGGTTTGAACCCAGAGCAAGCCGATTTCTATTCATTCGCCGTGGAAGTCAAGCTGGCCCGCGTGTTAGATCTTACCGACAACGCCACCCGAACCCACCTCGATATTTCACGCGATCAAATTCTCGAAGCGTGGGAACCGGATCCGCTCCTCCCTCAACCTCCGCCAACGCGCCTTCAAGCAATCGGATACTGGGTCTCAAAGGGCTTCGGCAATTTTTCGGCCATTTTGTACCCGTCCGCACGACGCAAAACCGGCTACAACCTCGTAGTGTTCAAAGAGCGACTCGGTCCTGGTGACTCAGTTAATGCAACGAGTCGAACACCAACCAAGGGCTGGCCATAGACTGTAACAGCTCGACACCTAAAAGGATGAAACAAAGCGATAAGGCAACGAGAAGACCGTCCATTGGTGGGGGTCCCACACGTTTTAGTTCGTTGGTTTCAGCTTCCTAGTACGGGGGTTGTCTCTCCCTCGTTAACATTTTCCTTTACCACTCGCCAGCAACCGTCCAATTCCTGGCGTCACTCGCACGGTCGAATCGCTGGAATGTTCGGATGTCGTCCGCAAATCAGCGTGCCGCAGAGCACGACTAGCAGGCCCGCTCGTGATTTGATAAGCGCTCCAGCTTAAGCTGTTCTCGGCCAAGTTGCTAGATAGTTCCAACCGTGCATTTTGGTGGAGCCAGCTGGCGAGGCGGTCTCATCGAGCCAATCGAACTTCAGGATTACGACAAAGTTGAAGGCAGGTAGGGCGAAAATCACGGGACTTGTCGGTGCTCCATTTTCTTGATGTTTGTTGTCCATGGTCTTTCTCCGAATCATTCAGGCGGCTCGCAATTCTCTTGTGAGTGCTACCGTCGTCAATTCTGTTCGTTCGACACGAATAGATAAAGCTCCTGAGGCCCCCACTTCTAGGTTTCCAGCAAGGTTGATCGAAAGCCGGCGGGTCAGAAGTAGACTCGTTAGGAACAGAACCGCTGCTCCAAGCAAGGTAAAACTTGCTCCGGCTATTGCCGCAGCCGAACCCCAGATGACTCCCCCAAGCGACATCGCCCCCTGCGAGATCATCATGATCGTGGCGTTCAGCCGGCCTCGCGCCCAGCCGGGCATCGCGCGCTGCGCCACTATCCAGAGTTCGGAAGCCGACAGTGTCCATCCCGCGCCGGCAAGCGCCGCAATAACGAGAAATGTCTCCATCTGCTGAACAAGCGCCATCAACACGTAAACGAGGACAAGCAGGAGATTCGCGAAGAGGATGAGGCGATCGGACGACAAGCGAGCTCGCAGCCACGGAATGAGGAACACCGCTCCGACGACTGATCCAGCGCCCATACTCGTGAACAACAGACCTAGGTTAGAAGAATTCAGGTGTAGCACTTTCAAGCCCACAACCGGCATTAATCCCGGAATCACTGAAACGAACAGGGCAAACAGGAAATTTCGCGCCAACGCGACCTGAAACAGCGGTGTGTTACGAACATACTGGGTTACGGTGCCGAAAGAGTTGAAGAAACTCTCTGACGGAGGTTTGGCCAGCATGATTGGCTGTTTCCATTGCCGAATTGCCAGAACAACCAGAAGGAAGCAGGCGGCATTTAGAACAAAGACGAAATTCGCTCCGGCAAAGGGGATTAATAAACCACCTAACGCTGGACCGATAATTCCTGAGATGTTGAATTGCAAACCATTCAGAGTCGCTGCAGAGGGCAACTCGTCCTCTGAGACGACTTGAGGCACGATCGACGTCCAAGCCGGTGCGTTAGTCGCAAACCCAACTCCGAGGAGAAGCACGCTACCCAGGATGAGGTAAGGATTGAGAAGATCCATCCAACCAAGCACCGCTAAAGCGAAGGCTGTGGCGGCCAAGCAAACATTGATCGTACCTATCAGTTTCCGGCGATCGACCTTATCGGCGAGGGCGCCAGCCGGCAGCGCCAATAGAAAAAAAGGCAGCGACGCCACTGGCGACATCAACGATAGCAATAACGGCGGCCCGGTAAGAGTATTCATTATCCAGGTTGCTGCGCTGTCGTGGGCCGCCACACAGGTTCCGGAGATCACCGCAGCTATCCAGAGTTTTCTGAATGTCGGGTTTCGCAGTGCCGCCCAATTGGAGTTCATAGTCATGATCGGAGATGAGGGTCTTCGTCCATTCCAAAGGCTTCGCCGACCTCGGTCTGAGCCCTGCGCTGTTGTTCGCGAGCAAGAACTTGGAAATGCTCAAATGAGCTCTAGTAAGGAGCCCATAGTCCCCGCTTCTTTCACAGCTCAGAAAAAAACGTCGCAGCGAATCTACCGAATCGTTGAGTCACAAAGAAAACGCGGCTAGTCGGATGCGCCTTTCGCCTTTTGGTTAGGGTTAGTTAGTTTTCGGCATTCTGTTTCAAGGCAGGGCTCTTTGTCGTCTGGTACCATCCTTCCCTGTTCACGGGCTCGATATGGCGAACCTGCGGCTTTGCAGCTCTAACCTGATCAGTGAAGCGGTGTGTCCGGACGCCGGAGATCTCAGGAGCGCAAGCTAAAGCCAGCACAGCGACGGGGAACGCCGCGTTTTGGAGGAACTCGTTTATCCAGATTTTCAATTGATTCGTTTGCATGGCGTTCGTGCATAGCCCGTCCGCCGATGATCGTAAATGGAACGAAAGACCCACTACAGAGTACTCTCCTGGGTGGGGTCAGCGGCAAAACCAGGTGCTACTGTCAGGCACGGTTCCGGAGGGGGTACCTCGGAATTTTCGTTCGACCTTCTCGCAGGCCTTGGGTAAGAGCTACCCTCGAGCGGCTGGCGAACTGAGCACTTCAAGCGCTCGCAAGGTGGCTGCGGTCCGAGTTTCAACGCCAAGCTTTTCGAAAATTTCGAGGACGTGTTTCTTTACCGTGGATTCGCTATTGCCGAGAATGGTCGCGATTTCACCGTTGGTTTTACCTTGAGAAAGCCACAGCAGTGTTTCGGCGACGCGCGGGGTTAAGCCAAACGCTTTCTCCAATGGCCTTGCAGAATCAAAACGGGGTCTGAACTCCGGTACTCCGTGCTGCGCGGCGCGTTCAAGACGCGATCGGATGGCGCCAAGGAGGTCAGGTTTCGCAACTGGTTTGGTGAGGTAATCGTCCGCACCGAGGTTCATTCCGGCGCGAATATCGGGTTTCTCGCCTTTGGCTGTAAGGAAGATGAACGGGATCGCGACGGTCTCCGCGTCAGCACGGAGTGCAGCGATGACGCCATAGCCGTCCAATTCCGGCATCATAACGTCGCAAAGAATAAGGTCGGGCTTTTCCTTTTTCGCCAGCTCGACGCCGATTCGGCCGTTGTCGGCGGCCACTGGGTGAAACTTCTCTAGCCGGAGGACGGTTATCAGATTGCGTCGCATTTCTGGTTCGTCCTCGATGACTAAAATCTTTTTCATATCGGCAGCCTCACGGTCACTATCGTGCCTTCGTGCAATTTGCTCTCCACTTTGATTTTGCCGCCATGCAGATCAACACAACGCTTTACGATCACCAGCCCCAGACCCGTGCCTGGACGGTCACTAACGTTATGTCCGCGATGGAAGGCGTTGAAGAGCCACTTTTGGTCGGCTTCTGGAATTCCGAGCCCCTGGTCGCGGACAACACAGACAATTTCTGCTTTGTCACGCCCGATCTCAAACCACACCACCTGTCCAGCGTCCGAATACTTCACAGCGTTGGTCAGCAAATTCGTGAAAATGTGTCGTAGCAAACGCTCGTCGGCTTGTATTGCGGCAGGAACTTTGTGAAGCGAGAACTTGATTGGGCATCGTCGGCCAGTCGCCGACAACACTTCGTCCACGAGCCTTCGCACGAATGTCCGCGGGTCCAACAAGGCAGCCTTAAATTCCATCTTGCCAGCATCAAGGCTTCCAATGAGCAACGCTTCCTCCATCAGCCTGGCCATGCGGCTTGTGTTGTTACGGATGGACTGCAGATGCGCTTTGCGCTCGGCCGGTTCTAGTTGCTCCAGGTAATCTTCCAGAATTTCCGCAGACGACTGAATGATACCTAGCGGTGTTCGGAACTCATGCGATACCACCGATACGAAATTGCTCCGCAGCTGCCCCAATTCCTTCTCTCGGGCCAGCGTCCGGAGCAATTCGGCCTCGGCTTGCTTTCGCGCCGTGATGTCGAGACCGATAATGAGCATGTGCGGCTCGCGGTTGATTTCGATGATCTCGGCCGATTGCGCTATCGTGTGGACGGTGCCCCGCCGGCTTTGAAGCCGGCACTCGATGTCGCGCAGCGAACCGTTGCGCTCAAGATCCGCGAGAAACTTCGCACGCTCGGCGAGATTCAAACATATACCCAGTTCCTTTGAGTCGTGACCAAGAATTCTGTCACGGCTGAGCCCAAGCCACTGTACAAACGCATCGTTCGCTTCGACGAACCTTTTGTCGCTCAACCTCAAAATCGTAATGTTCACCGGGCTTGCTCGAAATGCCTTACTGAAGCGTTCCTCGCTCTCCCGCAATAGATGTTCCGAGTGCGCGCGACTTGATTCTTCCAGTGCGAGTGAAACCATCACTGCGAGCCCTGAAACAAAGTCAACTTCCTCCGCAGACCAGTCGCGAGGCGGGCCGGTATGCTCATGACAAAGAACACCGACAAGTTCGCCGCCTACCCAAACGGGTACGTCAAGCATGGAAGAAATGCCAAGTGACTTAAGGTAATTCTCCGCCAAGCAGCTCGTGGCCGGGTGCATCATTGCGCGGTCGGCGATGATGGGCCGGGTGGTAGCTAGCGCCTCAAAATAGGCAGGACAATCAGAAAAGCCCAGCCGGGTGCCTTTGAACTCCGCGTCACAGCTCTCCGCATCGCGTAGATAGAGCACTTCACAGACAATGGCAGAATCATTTTGCTGCAGAGACCAATAACTAACACGCGCCACCTCAAGCGTTGTGGCCGATAGGGAACAAATTTTCTGAAGTGCTTTTTCGAGATCTGATTTGTCGGAGCGTGCCAGTTCAAGCAGCACATCGCGATGTATCTGCACCTGCTCGCCGCGTTTTCGCAACTGTTCTTCCGCTCGCTTGAGTTGGTCGTTCGAGCGCACGAGTTCGATCGTGCGCTCGGTCACTCGCTTCTCCAGCGTTGCGTTAAGCTGACGAATTTCGCCTTCGGCCCGCTTCAATTCCGTGATGTCCGTTGCGATTCCGCAAACCGCATACGGTTTCGCCGAAGAGTCCCGCAGCAGAAATTTAACGACAACGTAATGTCGCTCGCCCTGGGCCACCGGTACAGTTTCTTCAAATTGGATGGGGGTTCTCGCTTCGATCACTTGCCGATCGTTGGCCCTTAGCGTTTCGGCAACATCATGAGGAAAAATGTCAAAGTCGGTTTTGCCGCGAATTTGGTCACGCTGGACCTGATGCCGGCGTTCATATTCGCGGTTCACTAAAATGTAGCGAAGTTCGAGATCCTTGACGAAAATCACGGCAGTCGTGTTGTCGACGATTGCCTGCAAACGTTGTTCGCTCGCTTGAAGCGCCTCCTCCGCTCGCTTGCGGTCGGTGATATCCCGGACGAAACCAGTAAAGAAGCGCTTGCCCTGACTCGCGTGCTCCGTAAAAGAAACCTCTATTGGGAACTCTCGACCGCTCTTGTGTCGGCCTGTTAGTTCCACACTGCGCCAGGAGATGTGTCTCTCGCCTGTGGAGATGTATCTCTTCAAAGCAGTCAGATGGATCTGCCGAAGGTGCTCGGGCATCAGAGAGGTAAGGTTCTTCCCCACGATCTCCGACTCCTGATACCCAAAAATTTGCCCTGCAGCAGGATTTACGAATAGAATGGTGCTCTCATCGTCGATCAAAATGACGCCGTCAGCCGCTGCCTCGGCCAAAACATTGAGAGGGATTTCACTCGCATTCACGGTATCTTCGGCCCGCTTCCATCTGTAGCAGCCGTCTCCCGCTGCTCAAGAATATCAGACACTCGACAAACAGAGCAACCGCACATTAGCGCACGCAAAGTACGGGCCCCCCAATCAACGCAAACTGATGACTATCCGCACTGGGTCTTTCGTTCCATTTACTAAGATCAGCGAATGCTCTACGGATAGGCGCTTCTTACAAAATTAAGAGCAGACAAATCGATCAACAAACCAAAATACCAATTGTTATGTGCGGAATCGCAGCATTCTTCTCAAAGGGCAAACGCATTTCGACGGAGAGGCTGAAGGGCGCCACGAACAGCCTCCACCACCGCGGTCCGGATAGCCAGGGCGTCTGGCTGTCCCCCAATCAGCGCGTCGGTCTCGGTCATGCGCGGCTGAGTATCATTGACCTCACGACCGGCGATCAGCCAATTGCGAACGAGAACGAACGGATTCATATCGTCGTCAACGGTGAGTTTTATGACTTCGAACGTCAGCGGCGCGAACTGGAGCGGCGCGGACACCTATTCCGGACACGCTCGGACAGCGAGATTGCGTTGCACCTGTACGAGGAGTTCGGCACTCATTGCGTGCAGCAGCTGCGCGGCGAGTTCGCGTTCGTGCTGTGGGATGAGACGAACGAGACCCTTTTCGCGGCCCGTGACCGTTTCGGGATCAAACCGCTCTACTACGCCGTCCACCACGACACGCTTTATCTGGCCTCTGAAATCAAGGCCCTGTTCGCCGCCGGGGTGCCTGCCCGTTGGGACCATGAGTATTTCTATCAATACGCTACCGGTCCCGCGATGCCCGATCGCACGCTGTTCAATGGTGTGCATCAGGTGCCGCCCGGTCATTACCTCACGGCGACCACGAACGGCATGCGCATTTTACGTTACTGGGAATTCAATTACCCACCAGCGGACGAACTTGAGGCGGATACACGCAACGAGAGCGCCTTTGTCGAAGAGTTCGCCGCCGTGTTTGAGGAAGCGGTGCGGCTGCGGATGCGCGCCGACGTGCCGGTGGGTTGTTACCTGAGCGGCGGACTCGACTCGTGCGCTGTGCTGGGTTTCGCCGCGCAGCTTTCCAGCTCGCCGATCCAGGCGTTCACGCTCACGTTTGACCAAGCCGCTTACGATGAAGGCGATATCGCCCGCGAGATGGCGGCACGAGCCGGTGCAAATTTCCATCCGGTCCCGATCAAGCAATCCGATATCGCGGATAATTTCGCCGACGCGAGCTGGCATTCGGAAACGCTGTTCAGCAACGGCCACGGCGTGTCGAAGTATCTGCTCAGCCGGGCGGTTCGTGACGCCGGCTACAAGGTTGTTTATACCGGCGAAGGCTCTGATGAGATCTTCGGCGGCTACGTCCATTTTCGCACCGACATGCTGCAGCATAACACCCACGGCCAGGATGCCGCGGAAGTCCAGCGGCTGCTGCAGCAACTCGAAGCCGCCAACAGTGTCTCGCGCGGAATGCTCATGCCAGCTGGCAACACGGGATCGCTAGAGAGTGTCGAGCGGCTGCTAGGCTTTGTCCCGGCCTGCTTGAAGGTGTTTGCAGCGCAGGGCGAGCAACGGCAAGCCATCTTCGATGCCGATTTCAAAGCACAATTTTCTGGTCGCGACAGCGCCCGCTTATTTCTGGACAGCTTAGACGTGCCCGCCGTCCTGAAGGGACGCGATCCCTTGAACAAGTCACTGTTCCTTTGGGCAAAATCCTTCTTGCCCAATTATATTCTCAATCTGCTCGGCGACCGGATGGAAATGGCGCACTCGGTCGAAGGCCGCGTGCCATTCCTGGATCATCACGTCGTCGAGTGCGTCTGTCGCGCGCCGGTATCGCTGAAAATTCGAGGCGTGACCGAGAAATATTTGCTCCGCGAAGCGGCCAAGCCGTTGATCACCGAGACCGTCTACCGCCGGCAAAAGCATCCTTTTCTCGCGCCGCCAGTAACCACGGTTCCCACCGAACGGTTTCATCAAATGATGCAGGACACACTACGCGGCAGTGGCCTCGCGTCGCTACCCTTTTACGATCAGAAGAAAGTCGTTGCCCTGCTCGACCAACTGCCCAAGATGTCGGATTCGGAGCGTGTTGGATGGGATCCAGTATTGATGTCCATGCTCAGCGCGTGTGTTATTCAGGAGCGGTTTGGGCTGACCAAAAAGCGTGCTGACAATGAGGCTTTCGCTGTCGATTCGCATGCGCCGATGGGGTCGACTCCCTCGAACCGCAACCACAAAACGCCTTCATCGAAGCTCTCTCGCGTGTGCGCGCTCGCTGGATGCTAGCCTCATGATGATAGCGGCATCCCGTACTGGCAACAACACACGGAGGCTGTGACACGATCGCTTGCGGAGGTTCCGATCGATCGTCGAGTGGTGCTCGTCGGCCATAGCGGCGCCGGACCACTGCTGCCGGTTATTCATCGAGGATTGGTCCAACTGGTCGTGGCTTGCCTCTTTGTGGATGCCAGCCTTCCGCACCCGGGCCAAAGCACACTTGATGAATTGGCGGTCAGTGTTCCCGAGCTGGAAGAAGAACTTCGTCGCTTATTGATGGCCGGCGGATCGTATCCGAACTGGGGTCGTGAAGAACTCAGAGAGATTCTGCCTGATGCCGCCATTCGCGAGCAGCTCCTAGCAGAGCTGCATCCGAGATCTCTTCGATTCTTTGAGGAAAAGATGCCGGCTATAGCGTTCCGATCTGATACTCCTTGTGGGTATCTGCTGCTCAGCGAGGCATATCAGATCCAATTAGAACGAGCGCAGAGGAGTGGCTGGCCGTATCGCATTTTTAGTGCGGGTCACTTTCACATGCTGGTAGATCCCGACGCAGTGACTCTGGGGATGCTCGAACTGCTGAGAGAAATGGCACGCTGAAGGTAATCGAAAATTTGCGCCGCGGAATTCGCGTGCTCTTAGAACAATTGCTCGAAAAAGAGGCTCCTTCAGGTATCGGTCTCTTTCGCAAACGAATATCCTCAGCAACACGGCATCTCTAGGGAGTTCCATAACCGCCCGAACCAGAAGTCTGTCGGAGCTTTATCTGCTAAGACCATTACCCAGGTTTGCAGGACGGAATCCAGCTTAAAAGCGTGTGCTCCGGGTAACACCCGGTCTTGCACAAGGCGAAGCGGCATCTTATTCTAATCTACAGGGATGGAGTCCCCTCAGATTGCCCTTACGGGCTGATGACTCCTACTGCGCGCTAATACTGGCGGTAGGAGCATGAACATCACAGCACCGTTTTTCAGCATCCTGTTTCTCCACCGGGAGGATCAACAAACGCCGGCGACGGAGCCGGCCTTTTTTCGAGACCTGAATCTCGATCAAATCGTCAGAGCGATCACGATGGGCAGATCTCAGTACGATTTGAAACCGTTTTTTTATGTCTCATTACGTCAGAGAGACGCGATCGAATATCGGCAGCAAGTATTCCGGGATCTTGACGGCACCGCTTTGATGCAAAGCATCAAGACGTTCGCTAAAAGAATGGAAGAGATGCGCGAGTGTCTCTCTCTAGCAAAAAAGCTGGTCTACACCTATCAAAAACAGCGATGGTTCTTAGACGCTGTCGGAATCTACTGCAACTTAGTCAGGAACTTAGCGGACGATCTGTCTGATTTCCGCCTGCAGTCAAAAGGTCTGACGAACTTCCGCGATTACTTGATTGGCTATGTCGAGTCCGGAGATTTTAACCGTCTCCAAGATCAGACCCGGAACCTTCAGCAGGATCTGGCAGCCATACAATATTGTGTCCGAATAAAGGGTGGCGGTTTTAAAGTTCACAGGCGCGAGGCTGAACAAAATTACAGTGCCGCCATAGAAGAAACATTTGCCAAGTTTCGGCAAGGAGCGGTGAAGGACTACCGAGTGCAATTCTCGGAGTCGGTGCAAATGAACCATATAGAAGCGAAGGTACTGGAGTTTGTAACC
>JBKPCS010000046.1:0-8123 GCA_046727495.1 bacterium
GCTGTACCCTGACCTGCGATTACATCCGGATGATCAAACGGCGGAATCAACGTCATCCCACGCTCTTCCAAAATTTTTGCTGCAATCGCTTCCCGGCTTTCTTTGTATCGATCGTATCGGATTATTTCGGCACCGTACCCCTGAGTTGCTTGTACCTTCACCTTCGGGGCATCTTCTGGCATCACAATAGTCGCGTGCAATCCTTGCAGGCGAGCAGCCATAGCAATCGCCTGCGCATGGTTGCCAGAAGAAAACGCAAGCACACCTTTCTGTTTCTGTTTCAACTTCGAGATCGCGTAATAGGCGCCTCGAAACTTGAAGGCGCCGGCTCGCTGAAAGTTTTCGCACTTAAAAAATAGCGTTGCGCCGGCGATTTCATCCGCAGTCTTTGAAGTCAAAACCGGTGTCCTGCGGGCGACATCACGCAAACAATTCGCAGCCTCCAAAACGTTCCGATAAGTTGGCAAATCCATGGAAGAGTGTGAGTGCGAGTGTGAGTGTGAGTCAAGTACGCGCGGCTTTGCCGCGCGGTTAACCGTCTTCAGTCTTCCGTCCACCGTCCACCGTTTTCAGTTCTCGGGTGTTCCTCAACTCGCACTCGCACTCGCCCTCGCACTCGCACTCACACTCACACTCACACCCGCACTCACACTCTCTTCAACGCTTCCGTAAACAACAGGTGCGACCGATGCGCCTCCTCCGGTGTGGCGCAATAAAACGGCTGTTGCATCTTCTCCCGCCCGTGGACCAATTCATCGCAGAAGGCTGCCCACATCTGCAAAATGCTGTCTGTAAATCCGAACTCGAAAATGCTTGCGGTAATCGCGGGATACGCGCTCTGGTATCCCATATCGATCTGCTGCCAGGCTTGAACACCACCAGATTTATACTCCATGACATGCAACGTCTTTGGATATTTGGTGGAATAAGACATCGATCGGCGCATACCGAGCACGCGCAAGAACCAGGTATTTGATTCTCCAGGCGCAATCCGCTTTGTGTGAAACGTAATTGGAAAACGGTGCCCGGACGACTCGACCTCTCCAAAAATAGTGGCGTTGTCCCAGGTACGGCATTCGGTCTTCCCTCCTTTTCCGTCTGGACGTTCTCGGACCAGTTTCGAGAGCTGCGCATGCACATTCTGTGGATACCAACCAAAACGGAACGGAACATGAACTGCATGTATCCCCAGATCTCCCATGCACCCGTATTCCCCGTTCAATTCGACCATTCGTTTCCAGTTGATCGGTTTTTCCGGATCGAGATCCGACGAATGCAAAAAGCCGTTCTCTACTTCGATAATCGGACCAAAGTCATCCTTCATCAGAGAGCGAATGATCGCGTTAGCACCAGGAAAAAATGGAAATTCAGAGGAACAACGCACCAGCGGCTTCGGATTCTCCGCCAGAGTGTCCATGATTTGCTGATTTGCATTCAGATCGATGCCGAATGGTTTTTCACCGAGCAGATGTTTCCCGCCTCGGATGATATCGGAATAAAGCTCCGCATGCAGATTGTGCGGGACCGCGCAGTAGATCGCGTCGACATCATCGCGCGCCAAAAGCTCTCGATAATCTTCGGTGGCGAAATTGATCGTTGGTACGCTGGCTTTAAACCAGTCGAATGCCTTTGGATTCGAGTCACATATTGCGACCAGCACCGGCCGCACATCGAGGCTGGTTAAGTGAATCCAACGGGCCGCCGCGCTGGCAAACTCCCGCCCCATAAGTCCCAACCCAATGATCCCAAAACGAATTTCGGTTGGCATGCCTTATTTTGCCCAAACGCGCGCCAAAGCGGAAGAGGAAGAAAACACGACCAGTACTTGTCGCCAGCCGTTCCCCATTCACTTCTCACTTCTCACACTAGCACTCACACTCACATTCGCACTCACACTCGCACTCGAACTCCCAATGTCTCGGAAAAGTTACCTGGATTGATCGCGCTTTCCGATTAGGTTGGACTTCGTAGCCTCGGCGCGAGTCCGGGGCACGAAAGCTGCTGGTAGTCCGACCCCAATGAACGCGATGGTTATGAGTCCAGTGAGCTCTTCCGAACGCCATAAACTGTTGAGGCCCATCGACGGGAGCAGGTGCAATCCGAAGATTGAGCACGATCCTGCTCCCCGTGTTGTCGACTGGGGCATGCCGGAAGATGTGCACGCTGGAGATTTTACATTCTCGGTGATCGAAGCTGCGCTGTCGGTCGGCGCGTCTGATATTCAACTCACTCCGGTCGATGAAGCGAGCGAGGTCAGTGTCCATTTCAAAATCGGAAGCGATTTCATTCTTCAAGCGTCGATGAGCCAAATCCAATTCGGATTCATCGCAATCTTGTTGTCCCACATCGCCAACCCCTCCGCCGACGACAATCGTTACGTAGCACCCGATGGCACGCCCTACTCTCTCCGGTTCTTTAAGATCCGCCTCCTGGATAATCACACAGCGCTGCGGATTCATCTCAGCGTAGCGGACTGAAACGAGTGTGAGTGTGAGTGCGAGATGTGAGAGGTGAAAGGTGAGAAGTGAGATGTGAATGGGGAACGGCAAAAAACAAGAGACAGGATGCTGGTCCGACACTCTCACCTCTCACCTCTCACGCCGTATCGCCGTATCGCCGTTCCACCTGGCCAACTGGCGGGCCACCTCACCGGTACCCGCCAGCGCCTTCGTTCTCAGTGAACCCTCTTCAGCGGTCCCTCAATATTGGGGAACTCGCTGGTGTTCAGCACCTGGACACCGGCGTTATGCTCCCCGTTGAAAGGGGTGACCGTGCCCGGGCCACCAGCGTTTACAACATCCTTCGGATTGTTGAACCAGAGACCTAGATGATAGGTCTGTACTGGATCTGTCTTTGGATTTTGCGTCGCATCTCGAATGCGCTCCGGGTCGTGGAATGGATCCGGCGGAGCAGGCGCAACGCCAGGCGCAACGATAAACGTTTCTATGCTGAAACGTCCGATGAACTCGCCATATCCCACACCGTGCTTGTTTGTTTCGATATCCCCTTGGTACCATGACAGACCAAAAGGCGCGTTCGGCACTTGGATCACGAAAAGGTCAAAGTCTGTATTCGGTGGTAGCCCCCAAACCTTTACCTTCATAATTTCCACTGGCCCGACTGACTCGATCCTGACACGCCCATGAGCATGTGGGGCTACCTGTGGAAATGCGGCAAGCCCCGGTGAGCGGACCATGTCGAACGTCACCTCCTTTTCGTCGTTTGCACGTTCCGTACCGACTACCTGCCCGAAAGCAACCCCCGACGATAGAAGGCTCAAGGCAAAGAAGCCGCCAATTAATAGCTTCGTCTTGCGTATGTTAGCGATGCTAAATGATTTCATTGTTTCCGTTGTTTGTTAGCCCCCGGGCCAGACAATCGGAGCGAGCCTCGCGCGCACTACTCCTTTCGGGTACTTGCATCGCGCGCACTCAATCAGTAGATAGCCTGATTTCTCAATTTTGAGGTAATGCCGTTCGAGAGCCTGTTAATTGCGAGGCCCCCATGGCCGCGCTAAGTGCGATGATCGGCGTCCTCTTAAACCAAGTACAATGCCGATAGGGAACCACTTCGATGCCTTAGGCGCATCAAGACTCGAGATCCGGCACCTGCGTTATTTTCTCGCAGTGGCGGAAGAGGGCAATTTCGGGCGAGGTGCCAAAAGAGTCCATGTTGCACAGCCCGCTATCAGCCGGCAGATCCGCCAGTTGGAAGAGGAACTAGGCGTTCAACTTTTTCGACGACTCCAACCCAAGGTGCAGTTAACTGGCGCCGGCCATTGTTTTCTGGAAAAGACTCGGTCGTTCTTGAAAAATCTGGAACTGGCAGTTGAAGAAATCCGTCAGATTAGTCGCCTGAACATAGGCCGAATCCGGGTTGGTTACGTTGACATGGCTTTCTATTCCGGCGACCTGCCTGAGAAGATCAGGCAATTTCAGAATCAAAATCCTGGTATCGACATCGAGCTGGTACCCCACACATCGGTTGAGCAAATCGAGCTACTGCAGACAGGTAGCATTGACCTGGGACTCGTCTACCAGGAGCCGTCTCCGTCTCACAACCTTAACAGCCGCAAGCTCTCGTCGGAACCTTTGACGGTTGCCGTTCACCACAGCAACGGGCTTGCTCGTCGCTCGTCGGTTTCCCTTTCGGAGCTAAGGGACCAGTCTTTTGTCTGGTTCGATAGAGCCCAGAACCCTGCACTTTTTGATTACGTTGACGAGGTCTGCCAGGGTTCAGGACTCCGCCGGCGAATAATCCAGAATGGGACCAACGATCCCGCCCAGTTGGCATTAGTCGCGGCTCTGGTCGGCATTACCTTCAGCCCTGTCTCCGCAAATAGCGCTAAACCAGCGAACGTTTGCTTGATCCCGCTGCGCGACCGGCCCCTTCACATCAGCCTCTACGCCGCGTGGCGCAAAGATGACCTGATTTCACCGGCGGCAAGAAGTCTATTGCAGGCCCTCGTTCAGTAGCCGCGCTGACAGCGGGGCTGTTGGTCGTCTTTCGTTTCGCGTTTGGCGTTTCGCGTTTCGCGGCAAAGGTCGGTCCTACACCTCTCACTTCTCACCTCTCACTTCTCACCTCTCACGCCGTCTCGCCGTCTCGCCCAATCCGATCCCGCTCGAACTTACGCCGGCAACTCCACCGTAAACACCGACCCCTGACCTTCTCCTCCACTCACACTCGCGCTCACACTCACACTCGCACTCACACTCGCACTCTCCGCACTCACCTTCCCTCCATGCGCTTCGACAACCGCTTTTACCAGGCTCAGCCCTAAGCCTAGTCCGCGTTGACTGCGGCTTTTGTCGCCACGATACAGCCGGTCCCAGATTCTCGGCAATTCCTCCGCCGAGATCCCCATGCCGTTGTCTCGAATTGTCAC
This sequence comes from bacterium, assembly GCA_046727495.1. Lineage (GTDB taxonomy): Bacteria > Verrucomicrobiota > Verrucomicrobiia > Chthoniobacterales > JAFAMB01 > JBKPBY01. The sequence goes on from JBKPCS010000046.1 coordinate 4,889, forward strand.
GCAGACACTCCCCTCCTGTCTTCTGTATCCCGTCTCCTGTCTCCTGTCTTCCAAATGGCACCCAACCGCAATCTCGCCCCCTTCCGGTGTGTACTTGACGGCATTATCGATCAGGTTCGCTAACGCTTGTCGGACCCGGTTCGGATCGATATTTGCGTCACAGGACCCCTGAAGGTTTGTCGTGATCTCGATGCGCTTCTCCTCGGCAATCAAACGGTAGATCTCCAGGACTTCTTCCAGGAGCTTCGATACCGAAGTCTTAACCCGATGGAGACGCATCATCCCCTGTTCCGCTTCAGTAACATCCATCAATGTGCTCAACATCGTCAGAACTCGGTCCGATTCTTCGACGCAATCCGCCAACGCTTCTTTTGGGTTCGTGCCATGTTGCAAAGCTTGCTCCGCGCCGCCTCTCAGACGAGCCAGAGGAGTTCGCAGATCGTGCGCCACATTGTCGAGCGCTTCACGCATACCGCGGATCAGCGACTGATTTTTCTCTAGTACGCGATTGAACTGCCTCGCCAGTTCCGCCAACTCGCTCTGAGCCTGCGTCTCCGGCACACGCTCAGCCAGATCTCCGGTATTGATAATTGATCGTGCGGTGGTTAATACCTGCCTCACCGGAGTAGTCGCGCGATGCGCAAAAATCGCCCCGCCGATAAGGCCGAGCAGAAGCGTCGGAACTATCACGAATAGAAATGATGTCAGAAACGGCTCGAGCAACGTTTCGCGACGATTCGTGCTGCGTCCAACCTGCAAGATCGAACCATCGCTCAATTGCATCGATGCAATCATGAAATCCGTTCGATCATCTTTCGGGATTCGTAACCACGGCGCGCTCTGATTGGCCTTACTAGCCAGAGTGTTATCGACCTGCCCCCAGTCGGGTGGCAGCGCCAGAATCAAAGCGCTTCCGCTATACCCGAGCACCCGCACAAAGAACGGTCCTTCGTGCCGTGAAAAATCGGTCCGATGCACCAGGTCGCTCAATGCCGGCAGCCCGCGACTTTCATATAGTGCCGCGCATTCCTTTAACCGAGCCTGGATGATCTCCTGTTCACTCTGTTCCAGGAACGAGCCAAGCAGAAAATAGAGAAGCGCAAAAAGAATGATCGCGCTTAAGGTAAAAACCGCGGCGAACCAGAGACTGAGTCGAATCGCGAAGCTGTGCCAAAGACGCTGTAGGGCGGCAGGCCTCTGCCGCCGCCACCCAGCACCTCTGCCGCCGACACCGCCGGCGGTCATGATTTTTTCACGAGATAACCCACACCACGAATTGTGTGGATCAGTTTGTTGGGAAACCCTTTGTCGATCTTCGATCGCAACCGATGCATCAAAACATCCACCACGTTCGTTTGCGGATCGAAACTGAAATCCCAGACGTGTTCCATGATCATGGTTTTTGTGACCGGTCGTCCGGCGTGACGCAACAGCAGCTCCAGTAAAGCGAATTCCCGTGGTTGCAGATCAATTTTCTGATTGCCGCGCGTCACTTCCCGGCTGAAGAGATCCATCTTCAGGTCACCCACCGAAAGATGCGATGGCTCGGCGGTCTGGGTTGCGCGCCGGATCAGCGCCTGCAAACGAGCCAAGAGTTCTGAGAACGCAAATGGCTTAGTCAGATAATCGTCGCCACCCGATTGCAACCCGAGCACGCGGTCGTCGACGGTCGCCCGCGCGCTCAGAATCAACACCGGTACCGACACCTTCTTCTGTCGGAGCTGCCGAAGCAGGGACATACCGTCCAGCTTCGGCAACATCAGGTCCAACACTGCAGCGTCGTAGGTTACCGATAACGCCAGGTCTAGGCCTTGCTCGCCATCCGATGCGCGATCGACGGCAAACCCATTCTGCTTCAGACCATTTACGACAAAAGAGGCAATCTTGTCGTCATCTTCGACCACCAGCACGCGCATCACTCCAAGATAACAGGATTCTGTCAAAGCGGAGAATCCTTTACTCTCGCCTGCGGCGAAAGAAAGAGGCGTGATTTGGGTGGGCGAACTTTTCCCGTCCGCCATAGTTTCCTCCTTCGTCCTCGCGTTCTTCCCCAGCGCTCAGGATCGCGCGTTAGCGCGATCCTTCCGGTACCGTCAGATAGTGGACCCCGCCCTGGCCGCCGTTTGGTCCCTTGCTCCATACCTTCAGCAACGTTTCGTTTCCCTGGACATTCTTGGTCTTGGCAACCGCTTCTTCAGCGTTCTTCACCGGCTGGCGATTGATCTCCATGATCACATCACCTTCTCTGAGTCCGGCTTCGTAGGCTGCCGAATTTTGATCAAGATCGGTCACTACTGCCCCCTGCACCTCACGCGGGACATCCAGTTGCTGGCGAATTTTTCCGTCCAAGTCCTGCACACCAACGCCCGCAAGCGCTTCCTGATTATCGGAGGACTGATCACTATTGCTGTTATTTCGCGCAACGCGCTCCTTAGGGAAGTTGCCAAGCGAAACAGTCAGCGTCTGCGTTTGTCCGTCGCGGTTGATCTCCACAGGAACCGAAGAACCAGGAGCTGTTTCCGCAACGTGCAACTTCAGCTGGCTCGAATTCTCGACCGGCTTGCCATCGAACTTCTCGATCACGTCTCCACTCTTGAACCCGGCTTTGTCCGCAGGGCCGGATGGTGTGACATCGCCAATCAACGCTCCGGTTGAATTCTTCAGCTTGAATGCCTGAGCCAGTTCAGGAGTGACGTCTTGAATGCTTACTCCTAAATATCCGCGGTCAACGCGGCCCTTCGTCACCAGACTATCAACGACCCAACGGGTCAGATTTGACGGAACGGCAAAACCGATACCCATATTCCCTCCTGTACGAGAATAGATCGCAGTGTTAATACCGACTAATCGCCCTTGAGTATCCACCAGCGCACCACCGGAGTTGCCCGGATTAATCGCAGCATCGGTCTGAATGAAGTCTTCATCCATCTGACCGAACGCTTGACGATTCTTCGCGCTCACAATCCCTTTGGTCACAGTCTGTCCGATTCCAAACGGATTACCGATCGCCAGCACGACATCGCCGACCTCAACCTTATCGCTGTCGGCCAACGTTATCGCCGGCAGATCATTGGCGTTAATCTTTAATAAGGCGACGTCAGTCTTTTCATCCGTCCCAATAACCTTGGCAGGGAACTGCCGGCCATCGTTCAACGCTACGCGGATTTGACCTGCATTGTTTACTACGTGGTTGTTTGACAGGATATAACCGTCAGTCGAAAGAATCACCCCGGAA
>JBKPCS010000047.1:0-32204 GCA_046727495.1 bacterium
TTTCCTATATGTTTGGACCGCCAGCCGCGGCGGTCACTCCTGAGATGCCAAAACCAGGGTACGATAAAGAGGGCAAACGCATCGTCGGGGAGCAAGCCATTTCGCCGAGGAAGGAAGGCTCAAGCTGGAGCTGGAGGCGTTTGCTCGATAACACCACCTTCTCTTTTGGGATCAATAATATCTGGGATGCGCATGCGCCTTTTTCAAGCGACAACAACACAGCCAACTACGACTACGCAAACGCGAACGCTATCGGACGATACTTCTGGTTTTCTGTAGAGAAGAAGTTCTAACTCATAACCTAAGACGATCCCTGCGAATCGGACCGGTCAGGCGACCGGTCCGATTTTTTTTTGTGACCGCTGGAAAATCGGAAAGCGACGGCGCCTCCGTATCTTTTCCTTCAGATTCGTTGCTAGACGATCGGTCTAAAATAGCCTTTAACGAGTCGGCGTGATTTGCTGCGGAAGCGTTTTAAAGGCTTTCGTACCAACCGCAAACGCGACCTCAAAAGGTCAGAAAGAGAGCTACCGTCCGTCTGTGAGTGCTTGAAAAGGCTTAGCACTAATGTGTCGGCGCAAAGCCACTTTTTAGGTCAGCTTCGATCCTGTACCCCCTGATTCTGACATCGACTATATTAGGAGTATTCGGTGGTATCTTTTTGCCCGATAAGTAATCCGAATCTTCCTCGATCGTTAGGCCGTCGGGCCATCTGTGATAGGCCGAGTCGTCTGTGCCGTAGGGTTTTCCCAACGCAATGACGCCGCCCTTTAAGTGAATGGGACGCTGACGGTCGCATTGAATCGCATCTTCCGGATGGACCTTACTCGAAATAATGACCGCGTTGATCTTTGCGGCTGTTCCATTTATGCCTGGCGGGGGAATATATGGGGGGAGCGATGCTGCAAGGTCACGGAATAACCACAAGAAGCCCGGTCCGACGAGCAACGGATTCTGATATGTTCCGGCGAATGCGAAGCCGTCGTGCGCTATTAGCTCTATCCGACCGGGACCGAGACCTGAAACCAAACCAGTGATTAATTGCTCCGGCTGACCCATGGCGTTGACAGGTGAGAGGTTGGCAACTGATGTAAGTCTCGTGGAAACATGCATATCGAGATTGGTCACCTCCACATAAACCTCGCCCACGCTGGTTGACTTCAAGAGACGCGGTATGCCCACAGACCTATAGGAGACTTGAAATGGGGATCCGTCAGAATAGTAGCGGGTTCCGCTTGCCTGGAGAAGGCCTGGCAAGAAAGTGGAGACGATAACTGTGGTAACGATCCAGTGATGGTGACGGCGTCTCATTTTCCACGCGTGGATGCTAAAGGATTTTGCAATCGCAAAATTCGATCAAGACTCTGGTCAATCTGAACACAATATGCAAGTCTGTTATTTGCTTGCAGAATTTCAAGAAACACACTTAGAACCGGCGAAACCCGTGAAGCAATCGAAGCAGGTCTCGGCTGCCTCAATTTACGATTGGGAATGAGGGTACTGAAGCCCTGAGCTCGGTAGCGAAAAAGAACGAAGAGCGCACCAGCGATCCCGTCTGGCGAAGACGCCTATACAGAGAAAAGATTCCTGTAAACGCGCTGGCCGCCCGCTCTTGGAGTTTGGATCTCTTTTAGTGACCGGCCCGAATTTTCTGGATCGTAAGCAGATCAGCCTCGGATGACACCGAAGATTCGTCAGATAAAATATTTGTCTTTACATCGAAAAGAGAAATTAGCTTTTCTTGCACAGCGGGAGAGCTTTTCGCCAGTTCTAAGGGGAGCTGGTCTCAACAGGGGCCCTTTGCCCAGATCTCTTTCTGCGTTTGCCGCATGCATCTGCCTAGTCGGTGTCAGCGTTGCCCAGGAAACCGGCCAATCGACACCAGTGGCGTGCACGCAAACAGGTGGCGGCGAGCTCGAGCGGATCACGGTGACCGGGTACCTCATTTCCCGTATCGGCGAAGGACCATCGGGCGCTACTTCTGGCTATCGGTGGAGAAGAAGTTTTAGCGAATAAACCAACGCACAATCCTGTTAATCGGACCGGCCTCGACTGGTCCGATTTTTTTTGAGACTCTGATCCTTCAAAATGAAAACGCCTGCGATGCTGCTTTCGGTCTTGATGCTCGGTTCGAATGTTCTCTCTGCCGGGCAAGAAGAAAAGAGTGCAACGAATGATGCCGATCTTCAGGCAATCGCTGAACGCGAAAGGCAATATACGGATGGACTGTTGCACAGAGATTTCGATACGCTCGCGTCGGTATTCGCTGAAACCTATGTGAACACCAACTTCTCCGGGAAACTGAGAACTAAAGCAGAATTCCTCAAGGCCCTCGAGGATGATACGTCTCGCATATCCGAAATCAAAGAAAGCGAAAAGCAAACCCAGATCTACGGCGATACCGCCATAGTGACTGTCAAATTCGACGTGCAAGGAACCGACGAGGGTAAATTGTTTGAAGCGCATGGACGTGCCACTGACGTCTGGGTTAAGCTGCATGGGGAATGGTTTTGTGTAGCCGCTCATTCGAGTCCCACGCAGTAACGTCGCCGCCCCGTCAACATCTATGTAATTACATTTCTGGGTATCAGGCCGAAGTATTTCGCGGCGTTTAGCACATGACGATCGTTGCTGTAGATTTCGGAAAAGCCTTCTTCGGCAGCACAGGTCAAGTGCAGTGCATCGGCGGCGCGACATACGATATCAGCCGGCAACGCTGCCAACCTCATACAGCTGATCTGCACTAACGCCCGAGTGACCGGAAGGAACAACCAGAGGCCAGCGCTTTCGTCGAGCACGAACTGCCGGTAGACTGCCTCGGCCCGTTGAATCGATAGGTTACCCTCGCGTACATGGCGTTTGACGCCGGACCAAAACTCGATGCGTCCATGGAGCGCGCATGCACGGCCTGGATGAGACTGCGCGAGCGCAAGCACCTCTGGAGTGCCAGGCTCTGCCAGGTAACACTTAATGATGTAGCTGCTGTCGAAATAGATCATCGCGCATCTCTTTCTTCAGAGATGTAGATCGTTGAATCGACATCGACTTTCGGCAGCGAGGATATTTTGCGTCTCGGAAATTTTTTGCCGACCACCTCGGCGGTCGTGATGCCTTTCAGCACTGCGATTTGTTGTCCGCGATCCGTTACCAAGATAGCCTCTTTCTGCGCGTGACGGACAAATTTGCCAGTATGTTCGTGTAGTTCTCGGATGGTGATCGTTCTCATGTGTCCAATGTGACACATGCTTCCTGGAACGGCAATTCCTTCCCAACCGGAAGGTTTTGCCCGTTTTGCTGAATGGCCTGCCCGGTTTTACCGGATAAGGTAAGCTTCCCCGGCGTGGTTTCCGCCGTAGGAGAGGCTCAAAAAAATTCGCGAAATCTGCGAACTTGTCGCGCCATAGCCTTGGCGAAGGTGGAATCTGCGGTTAATCTCTCCCTGTTATGATCGACGTACTAGAGAGAGCGAACCCTCAATTGCGGGATCTAGTGAGCTATGTACCGGGGAAACCGATCGAAGACGTTGCCCGAGAGTTAGGCCTGGATCCGAATAAAATCGTTAAACTCGCTTCAAACGAGAATCCTCTTGGGCCCTCGCCGAAAGCGGTCAAGGCAATGCAGGAGGCGCTCCTTAAGGCGCATTTTTATCCGGATGGGAACGGATATCATCTGCGGGTCGCCATCGCTCAGAAATACGGACTAACAATTGATCAAGTGATCATTGGAAACGGTTCCAACGAGATCATCGAATTTCTCGGGCACGGTTTCCTGCAGCCGGGCGACAACATCATTGTCGCGAACCACGCATTCTCAATTTACCGGTTGATGGCCCAGCTACTCGGTGCGCAGACAATTGAGGTTCCCGATCCGGGATTTAAACATGATTTACCTGCGATGGCCCGGGCCGTTAACGAACGGACCAAGCAGGTGTATGTCGCCAATCCAAATAACCCGACCGGTACGATGGCAGACGAGAAAGCCTTAGACCGCTTCGTCGAAGAAGTGCCGGAAAATGTCGTGATCGTATTGGACGAAGCCTACTACGAGTTCCTGGAGAATCCGCCCAACTCATTGAAATACATACAGGATCACAAAAATGTGATCCTGTTGCGCACGTTTTCGAAGTGTCAAGGATTGGCTGGGCTGCGTGTTGGATACGGGTTGGGGCATCCGGACCTGATCAAGCTGTTACAGAAAACGCGGCAACCATTCAATGTGAACGCGATTGCGCAGGTCGGCGCGATCGCCGGGCTCCAGGATGAAGAGCATCAGCGAAGAACAAAAGAGGTCACAACCGAAGGAAGAAAGTTTCTAGAAGCCGAATTCGCCAAGCGCAATCTGGAGTACGTACCGAGCGTTGCCAACTTTGTGCTGGTTAATGTCGCTAGCGGCAAACGGGTCTTTCAGGAGCTTCTGAAAAAGGGGATAATCGTTCGCGCGATGGACGAGTACAAATTGCCCGAATGGATCCGCGCGAGCGTGGGTACCCCTGATCAAAACCGCAAATTCCTCGAAGCCCTCGACGTTGTCCTGGGACAGAAATAAAAGGAACCGCAGATTTCGCAGATTACACAGATTTTCATTAGATTAGGCTGGCGGAGCCAGGGATGATTGGATGAATCTGCGGTGTTCCAGGCTTTTGGAGCCAAAGTTAAAGAGCAGGCCTCGCTCTTTTCGTCCAGCGCCCAGGTAATTCAGCACCTGCGCCGACTCAATATCGCTGAGTTTCGAAATGGCTTTTAGTTCGACGATAATCGATTCGTTGCAGATGAAGTCTGCACGGTAGCCAGTTTTGAGTTGTTTTCCTTTATAGAAGATCGGTAGGTCGGCTTCAGCACGGAAAGGGATTCCACGGCTGCTCATTTCTTCCTTCAGCGCTTCCTGATACACCGCCTCCAGAAAGCCGCATCCTAACTCGCGATGCACCTCAATTGCCGCCCCAATAATCTCATAGGTTTGAGTATCCATTGGCCATTAATCATAACAGAAGAATATAAAGTAACAATAAAAATCTGCGAAATCTGCGGAATCTGCGGTTTATTCTCTTTCTGTGATCCTCGAAGATACAATCGCTGCGGTGTCGACCCCATTAGGCGAAGGGGCGGTGGCTATGCTCCGATTGTCGGGGCCGATGGCTTTGGCAATCGTCGGCAAGGTCTATCGCGGGCGCGTTCCAGCCGGGAAGCTAAATCCGCGCCAGGTTTACTCTGGCGAGATCCATGATGCGAATCGGAAGCTGGATGAAGTGCTGCTCACTTATTTTCGAGCACCGCGCAGTTACACCGGTGAGGACGTTGTTGAGATCACCTGTCATGGCGGCGTGCTCGTAACTCGACGGATCCTAGAGCTGGTCTTGAATTCCGGCGCGCGCATGGCTGGCCCGGGCGAGTTTACCCAGCGGGCATTCCTCAATCGGAAGATGGATTTAACCCAGGCGGAAGCGGTGATGGACTTGATACGGGCACAGACCGAACTGGCGCTTCGAGCAGCCAACGAACAACTTTCCGGCCGGCTTGGGATGGAGCTAACTGAGATCCGGGAAGAATTGCTGACAACACTGGCGCACGTGGAAGCCTACATTGATTTTCCCGAAGAATCGATTGACCCGGATACCGGGAAAGCTTTGTTGAATCGAATTCAGGCCCTGAGTCGCCGGCTCGATCGCTTACTTGCAACTGCGGATCAGGGCCGGGTTCTGAGGCACGGATTACGCACCGTAATTTATGGGAAACCGAATGTCGGTAAATCGAGTCTGTTGAATCTCTTGCTCGGTTATGATCGCGCGATCGTCAGCGAGATCCCAGGCACGACCCGCGATACGATCGAGGAAGTAATCAATGTTCGCGGTATTCCCGTCCGGCTGATCGATACGGCTGGAGCACGCGCAACCACCGACGAGATTGAAACGGAAGGTGTTCGACGGACGCATCAAGAGATTGATCAAGCCGATCTGATTCTTCATGTCGTTGACGGCAGCATGCCGCGAGCGGGTCAGGAGCTGGCGGATCGACAGCGATCTGTCTTGTTGTTGAACAAGTCCGACCTCGGCTCCCACTCAGACTGGACTACGACTGAAGGGATAAGGTTTTCCTGTAAAGAACGATTTGGTCTGGAAGACTTGAACAACGCGATCTGGGGCCGGGTAATGGGCGGAACCACAAGGTTGGATGACGTGCGAGTTGCAATCAATGCGCGTCACCAGGCCTGTCTGCAAAATGCCAAAGCGTCGCTCGACGCGGCGCGAAACAGTCTAGAAGGAGCAAAATCGCCGGAGTTTATCGCAATTGAACTGCGAGGCGCATTGGATGCGATCGGCGAAGTGGTCGGTCGAGTCGATACCGAAGACCTGCTTGGCAAAATCTTCAGCGAGTTCTGTATCGGGAAGTAACCGCAGGAAAAACGAAACCGCAGATTTCGCAGATTACGCAGATTTTTTGGGTCCAGTTGTTTCGATCCTGACCCGGCGAAACTCTTGAGCATTTTCACAACGCTGTCCAGCCGTTGCGAGCAACCCCTCTAAGAATTTAATAAATCTGCGTAATCAGCGGAATCTGTGGTTCCTTCTGTCGACGAAAAGAGTTTTGTGATCTTTGTGATCTTTGTGGCTAAATCCCTTACGTGGACGCGTACGAGCGGCTGCTGAAACCGATCCTTTTCGCGATGGACCCGGAGCGGGTGCACCATTTGGCGATCAACGTGCTGCAACTTCTTTCGAAATTGCCACCGAATCTTTTGCCGCACGCTGAAGGTGAGGGGACTGAAGTTTTTGGAGTTCATTTTCCAAATAGGGTGGGGTTGGCTGCCGGATTCGACAAGAATGCAATCGCACTCCCAGCCTGGGAAGCATTGGGATTCGGTTTTGTCGAAGCAGGTACCATCACTGCGCAGGCGCAACCCGGTAATCCCTTTCCACGCATTTTCCGGCTTCCGGAACAGGAAGCATTGATCAATCGCTTAGGTTTTAACAACGATGGCGCGGAACGAATCGCCGCTCGGCTGAACGATCTACGCAACACCGGGCATTGGCCGAGGATTCCGGTTGGAATCAATATCGGCAAAACAAAGGTCGTTCCGCTGGAGCAGGCTGCTGCTGATTATCTGCGCTCGTTCCGGCTGTTGAAGAATCTGGGCGACTATTATGTGTTGAACGTCAGCTCGCCGAATACGCCTGGCTTGCGACAACTACAAGAGCGGGGCGCAATCGAAGAATTGTTCGCAGCGATCCAAGGAGAAAATACGGGAAAGCCTTTGCTAGTGAAAATTGCGCCTGATCTGACCTGGGAGCAGACAGAGGATGTGCTTGCGATCGCTACGGAACATCGGCTGGCCGGAATCATCGCGACCAATACGACGATTGATCAAAGTTGCCTGCCCGAATCGAAACGACAAGAAGGCGGTTTAAGCGGTCGTCCGCTAACGACGCGCGCATTGGACGTTTTGCGGTTCATCCGGAAACTGACGAACCTGCCGATTATCTCGGTCGGCGGAATTATGTCAGTCGATGACGCGAAAGAGCGATTCGATTCCGGCGCGAATCTGGTTCAGCTTTATACCGGATTTGTATATCGCGGGCCGGGCTTAGTAAAAGCGATCGCTGCGCTGTAAACGCGGCGGACAAGCGCTAGCGTTGAGTGCAATTCGACGGCGACGCTTCATCGTCGTAGCCGCGGCATACACCCAGTGCTCGGTCAAGCGGGCTTATCGGCTGAAATGTGCACGAGGCCGAGCTAAAGCTCGGCCCTACCAATTCTGGTTGCTTGCCGCCCTTTCTTGTTTGGTCGCGATTCATCGCGACCTTCAGAATGCGCGCCAGCGCATTCTACCGGTTCCTGAAGTCGCGATCTCTGCGTCCCCCTTTGTGGCTACCACCGCTGCGCGGCTGATCTCCAAAAAACCGATCTCCACGTGGTTCGGGTGGGCGGGCTTCGTTCACCGTCAACGGACGGTTATCGAACGAATAGCCATTGAACTTGCTAATCGCTGCGTTTGCCTCTTCGGCAGATCCCATCGTCACGAAGCCGAAGCCACGTGATTTACCAGTGAACTTATCTTGAATGATCTTGACATCCAGGACGTTGCCGGACTGGGCAAACAGATCCTGCAGATCGAGTTCAGTCGTCGCGAATGAGAGGTTACCAACGTACAATTTTACGGACATATCTTCATTTCTGATACGAGGCTTTCCTCGAGCAGGCATGTCCTTGGGTTGTGGACGCGTGTGCCAACAATTCTGTGCAGCTCACAGTTCCCGAACGAAAAGAAGTCTCTATCTTATCAATTTAACTCGTACCGCCTACGGCAGGTTGGGCATCGTTTCAAGCGGCTTTTTCAGAAATCGGTTTTTCCTTCCTCGTAGAAATCATGCTTTCCATTGAAACGTCACCGGGACCTCGATGTTGGATGCCAGGCTTTGACGGACAGGACAGGTCAACGCAGCGTGTTCGAGTGCTTTGCGCTGAGGATGATTTTCCAGTAACGGCATTTCGATCGCAACTTCGAGCCGGCCAATCCGCCGCAGCGGGTCAGCGACCATCTCCTTTTGAACAATCACTTTAGCGCCGCTCATGTCGACCTCATGACGTTTCGCCAGGATGCCCATCGTTGTCGCCATGCAGGTTCCGAGCGCCGCCGCCACCAGGTCTGTCGGAGAGAAGGATTCGCCTTTCCCGGCATTGTCCAACGGAGCATCCGTTTGAAGCTCGGTTCCCGACAATGTATGCAAAGCCTCTGTGTGAAGGTCACCGCTATATTCGACTTCGATTTTGACCATGAAGAGAAGGAACCACAGATTACACCGATTTCGCAGATTCTTTTTTTGAGAGATACTCAAAGGATCTTGCGGAATCGGGTGTGCTCTGCGGTTCAGTCCAGCGCGAAAAATCGCCGGGCATTTTGCGTGGTGTGATGCGCAAAATCACCCAGACTCATGCCTCTTAGATCTGCGATGAAACTCGCTGTGTCTCGAACGAAACCGGGTTCACAACGCTTTCCTCGATTAGGGATTGGAGCAAGATAAGGTGCATCCGTTTCCACCATAATCCGATCAATCGGGACTGCCTTGGCGGCGTCGCGCACCTCCGCCGCATTCTTGAATGTGACGATTCCTGTAAATGAAACAAGGTAACCGAGGCCGATGACTTCTTGCATCTGAGACCTTCTGCCGTTGAAACAGTGCACCACGGCGCGAACTCGGCCTGCGTACTCGCGAAGGATGTCAATCGTATCGTTCCAAGAGTCACGTTGGTGAATCACTACGGCTTTGCCAGTCGTCGCCGCTAACTCCAGATGTTGGTGAAACGCCTCCGCCTGTTTTGCAATCAGCGCTTGCCGTTTGATCTCTACACCGAGCAACACATCTGATGATTCGCCGAACTCCACCTTCCCGTAACCCTCAAACGGCAGATCCTCCGATTGCGGCAGATAGTGATAGTCCAAACCAGTTTCGCCCACGGCCACGACCTTAGGATGTTTAAGTAGCCGCTCCAGCTGCTGGAAAGACTCATCAGGCTCTTCGGCAACGGAATTAGGATGAATTCCTACCGCCGCATATACGTCCCGATAGCGCTCAGCCAACTCAATTACGCGCCGATTAGAATCTCCATTGGTACCAATCGTGACGATTCGAGAAACCGCTGCGTCTTTCGCTCGAGCCAGAACCTGATTGAGATCGGCGTCGAAATCAGGAAAATCGAGGTGCGCGTGTGTGTCGATAAGCATAGCGCGGCGCCTGCAGCGCCGCGGTTTTCCGTCGGCCGTCTACCGTCCACGGTCCACGGTAGGTGCATTTGCGCCTATACGCTTTCGCCGAAAACGAACGATGGGGCAAGAGCGGAAAACGTGGAAGTGTTGCTCGCGACAGAAACAGTGGACGGTAAACGGAAGACCGTGGACTGAAAACTGCAACACCGAAAGCTTTCGGGGCTGCGTTCACCATTGAATGACAGAGCTGGCCCAGGTCAATCCACCGCCGAATACCACCAGCAGAATATAGTCGCCCACTTTGAATCGACCGGCGCGATGTGCTTCGTCCAGGGCAATCGCAACCGCTGCAGCCGAGGTGTTTCCATAGTTCTGAAGGTTAACGTAGAACTTCTCCATCGGCAGCCCCATCCGGTGAGCAATCGCTTCGATAATACGAATGTTGGCTTGATGCGGGATAACACAGGCAATGTCTTCAAACTTCAGTCCGGCCGCCTCCATCGCGCGATCGGCAGCCGTCGACATAGCCGTGACAGCTTGTTTATAGGTTTCTTTGCCCAGCATCTTAATTGTGTTGAGCTTCTGATTGACGTTTTCCGGCGTGATCGGACAGCGGCTTCCGCCGCCAGGCATATGCAGAATATCCGTATATTCGCCGTCGCTTCCCATGTACGTAGTAATCACGCCATGTGAGTCTGCTCGGTTCCTCAGAATTGCCGCTCCAGCGCCGTCGCCAAAAAGGACGCAGGTATTTCGATCGGTCCAATCAGTGATCGACGAGAGCTTATCAGCGCCTACAATTAAAACCGTGTTGTAGACGTGGGTTGAAATAAATTGCTGTGCGATTTCCATCGCGTAGATGAAGCCGGAGCAAGCCGCCGAAACGTCAAAACATGCCGCATTGTAAGCGCCGAGCTTTTTCTGAACCCAACAGGCCGTGGCAGGAAACAGTGTATCGGGAGTAACCGTCGCAACAATAATCAAGTCGAGGTCCTCTGCGGAAATGTTCGCCTGCTTCATCGCGGCCAGAGCGGCTTTCGTGGCCATGTCGCTCGTGGCCTCGTCTTTGCCGGCAATTCTGCGTTCGCTGATTCCTGTACGGGTTCGAATCCATTCGTCCGACGTGTCGACCAGTTTCTCGAGTTCCTGGTTGGTGAGAACGCGTTCTGGCACGTGACTGCCGGTGCCGACAATCGAAACGGTCCGTCGTGGTTTATCGGACCGGCGCGGCGATCTTTTCATTATAGGCTTGGACCTCCTGGAGAATGTGGGGATTGATTTCTTGCGCGACTGATTCGCCCGCCGCCCTGATCGCGTTCTTAATCGCGAGCGGCGAACTACCCCCGTGCGCGATGATGCAGACCCCGTTGACGCCCAACAACGGCATCCCCCCGTACTCTTCGTAATTGGTCTTTTTCCGAATCGATCGAAAGGCTCCCTCGGCGAGCTTTGCGCCAAACTTGCGGACCGGATTCATGAACAGCTCGTTTTTTAACCAGGAAAATATCGCGTGCGCGGTAGCTTCCGAGGTCTTCAGAACAACGTTACCAGTAAATCCGTCGCACACCACCACTTCCGAAACCCCCGAAAATAGATCATGTCCTTCAATGTTCCCATCAAACTGGAGACCGCTCGCCTTCAACAGTTTAAACGCTTCCTTCGTAATATCATTCCCCTTAGTGTCCTCTTCGCCGATCGACATAAGACCCACCGAAGGGTCTTTGTGGCCGAGAACGTGCCGGCAGTAGACGGTACCCATGATCGCGAACTGCAGAAGATTGGTCGGCGTGGAATCCGGGTTCGCCCCGGCGTCGATCAGCACGAACCGTTTATCTTGTGCCGGCAACACGCATGCGACTGCCGGACGCTCGATTCCTTTTAGCGTTCGCAGCTTGAGCACCGATGCTGCCACCGCGGCGCCGGTGTGGCCGGCGGATACCACCGCATCCGCGGAACCATTTTTTACCAAATCAACCGCTCGACTAATTGATGCGTCTTTCTTGTGGCGAACAGCTTTAGCGGCCGATTCTTTCATGTCGACCACTTCAGAAGCGTGAAAAATCTCGACGCGCGGATCCGTGAAATTCAGGCGCTTGAGTTCGCCGGCAACGGTGACCGTGTCTCCGACAAGAAAAAGCTTCTCGATCGAAGGGAATTCTTTGAGTGCGAGGACTGCTCCCTCAACAGTATTTCTTGGGGCATAGTCTCCCCCCATTGCATCTAAAGCGATCCTCATAGGATTCCGCTCCGCGGAACCCTGATAGTTTCGCTAACGCGAAACGGGAAGCAACAGGATTCCGCTCCGTGGAATCCTTTAAGTTTCGCTTCGCGAAACAGGAAAGAGGGTTGTTTAAGAGGCGATGGCAATTGGTGGATTAAGTCGGGTCTTGGAGAGCCGCCAAGAAATTTCCGCTGCACTTTTGCCTCGGACAGCGAACGATTGTCTCTTTGAAATCTAAATCTTCCTTCTCGCCGCAGGCGAGATTTCAGGATTCGGCGTAGCCGAATCCTCAGGCAACTTCGATACTCAGGACCTGCCGTCCGCGGTAGTACCCACAGGATGGGCAGGCAATGTGACCACGAACCCGGCTTCCGCATTGAGGGCATTTGGTGAGTTGAGGCGCGTGCCAACGGTTCGCGGCTTTACGCGTTCGCAAACGCATCTTCGAGGTTTTTCTCTTTGGAACTCCCATTTTCGCTCAATTCTTGCGGTTCAATTTCAATTCATCTAACGCGTCCCAGGCGTTCGATCCTTCGAGTTCCTGTTTCTCGACCCGATCTTGCGGTCCAGGGCACACTGTTTTCCCGTCCCAATCGCAATGCGGATGGGTTGGAAGAGCGAGGAGAATATCCTCTCGGACCACATCCGTCAAGTCGACCAATTCGGATCCGGTTAATTCGACCTGTGTCGCAAAATTCTCGATCACAAGAGGATAATCAAACCGTCGAAGGCACTTTACACATTCCAGCTCCAGACTGGTCCAGAGTTTGCCCGTGGCAAACAGGCCGGAGCCAGACAGGCCCACATCCAAAGAATAGGACACGGGTTCGATCGATTTTACCTGGGTATCTTCGAGCTGGAGAATTTCTCTTTTTTCGGTCCCTTCCAGATGAAGCCCTTCCGCAGGAATCTGCTTGAGATGAACTTTCATGGCTTCTACCTCCTTTGTTCGTGCGAAACACGAACGAACACAAAATTCAGACTAAGAATTTTTTTGCCAATGCCTCGGCAACACACTTTGGCACAAACGACTCCACGTTGCCACCCAAACGAGCGATCTCCTTCACGATCCGCGAGCTAATATAGGTGTACTCCTCTCGAGGCATCATGAAGATTGTCTCGATTGAGGGCTGCATTTTGCGATTCATCAGAGCCATCTGGAACTCGAACTCGAAATCCGAGATCGCTCGGAGCCCGCGAACGATCGCATCCATCTCTTGTTCCCTGGCAGCCTGAACGAGCAATCCCGACAACCGTATCACCTTCAGGTTCTTCAGATGTTCGCAAGTCTGTTTAAGCAGCTCTATCCGTTCGTCGATGGAGAAGAGCGTCGCTTTCTCCTTTTGCTCGTTAAACGCCACCGCAATCGTCAATTCATCAAACAACCGGCAAGCCCGTTGGATGACATCGAGATGACCGTTTGTGACCGGATCAAAACGACCAGGATAAATTGCGCGGCGCATGGCTTAGCGTTTGGCGTTTGGCGTTTGGCGAAGTCGAAAGGCAAGTTTTCGCTATACTGTAAAGGTTTTTCCTCCTCGCCCGGGGGTGTTCAAAGTCGTCCTGAAGACGTCCAAGGACTGGTCGCTTATTTACTCGATTACGTGCGGCACATCAATCGCGGCCGCCAAACGCCGAACGCCAAGCGCGAAACGCCCTTATTCCCACTCAATCGTACTGGGGGGTTTACTGGAGATATCATAGCAGACCCGGTTTACGCCTGTTACTTCGTTAATGATTCGGGTAGAGATCCGCGCTAAGACTTCATAAGGGATCCTGACCCAGTCGGCGGTCATGCCGTCCTGACTCTCGACGATTCGCAAGACGATCGTGCTTTCGTAAGTGCGATGATCGCCCATCACCCCGACCGATCGTACTGGCAACAGAACGGCAAACGATTGCCAGACTTTGTAATACCAATCGGCAATCTTCATTTCGCCGACGACGATTTCATCAGCGTGACGCAATATGGCCAGATTTTCTTTCGTTGTCTCGCCCAAAATCCGAACAGCCAGGCCAGGACCGGGAAACGGCTGCCGGAAGACGATCTCGCGAGGTAATTCCAGCTCGAGACCAACTTGGCGAACTTCGTCCTTGAACAGTTGTCGCAGAGGCTCGAGCAGCTCGAAATCCATTGTTTCAGGAAGCCCGCCGACGTTGTGGTGGCTCTTAATCAAAGCAGCCGGGTTGCCGGAAATTGAAATACTTTCAATTACGTCGGGATATAACGTCCCTTGTGCCAAATAGCGATAGTGGCTTGTCCCGGTCTCCTCCGCTTTCAATTCTTGGGTAGCTCTCTCGAATACGCGGATAAATTCGCCACCAATGATTTTCCGTTTTTTCTCCGGATCGGTTACACCGCTGAGCTGGCGGAGAAACTGATCCGACGCATCGACATACTTCAGTTTGATCTTGAAGTTATCGCGAAAAATCTTCTGGACGGTTTCTGCCTCTCGCGCCCGGAGCAGTCCGTTGTTCACGAAGATGCATGTCAGCTGATCGCCGATGGCGCGGTGAATCAGCGCTGCGGCTACCGATGAATCGACCCCTCCGGACAATCCGAGAACGACTTGGTCATTCCCCACTCGCTTCCGTATACCCCGGCAGGTCTGCTCGATGAACGAGCCCATCGTCCAGTCAGGCGAGCAACCACACACCCTGTACAGGAAATTCTCAAGGATATCTTTGCCTAACGGAGTATGTGCGACCTCCGGATGGAACTGCAGCCCATAGAACTGTTTCTCTCCGTTCTGGATCACTGCAAAAGGCGAGTTCTCCGTGACTCCCACAGATTCGAAACCGGCCGGCAGCTGAGTGATATTGTCGGCGTGACTGTTCCAGACTTGAAGCTCGGAGGGCAAGCCTTCAAACAACACGCTTTTGCCGACGATTTTCAGGAGCCCAGGCCCGTATTCTCGCCGATCCGAAAATTCGACAGTGCCACCTAAATGATAGGCAAACAGCTGCACTCCGTAGCAGATACCAAGTATCGGCAAACCAAGTTGAAAAACCCCCGGATCAATCTGAGGAGCGTTTTTTTCGAATACGCTGGAAGGTCCGCCGGATAAGATTATTCCCTTGGCTCCCGTCGCGCGAATCTGTTCCGGGGAAGAGCTGAACGGGAGTATTTCGGAATAAACCCGACTCTCGCGCACGCGCCTGGCAATGACTTGCGTATACTGCGACCCGAAATCGAGGATCGCCATCTTCGAACCGTGAAAAGCGCCGGCGCTGCTCATTTGGGAAAAATGCGATTATCGCACATCAAAAGAGGAATAAAACGCAGATTTCGCAGATGCCGCAGATTTTTGCGAGGGTTTGCCGTTCAGTTATCCCGCCGTAAGTAAGAGGCAGCGCGCAAACGAAATCCGTGCAATCTGCGTAGTCCACCTTCGCCAAGGCTTCCGACTTCGCCAAGGCTATGTCGGACAGGACGGCGGACAGTTCTGTGGTTCCTTCCGTTCCGTCTATATGGTGTTATGATTTGTTCGTAAACGTGCACCAGAGACGGCGTATAAGAATAATTCCGCCATCGCTGCTTCTCGAAGGTTATTGTACGGGAATCTTTCCGATGGCGATGGAGAGTGGGGAGATCGGTTGGTTTTCTCCTGACCCACGGGGCATTATTCCGATCGACGCTTTTCATGTGCCGCACGGTTTAAGGCGAGCGCTGAGAAAAGTCAGTTTCGAGGTCCGAATTAATACGAGATTCGAAGAAGTCATTCGTGAATGTAGTAAGCGGGAAGAGACTTGGATCAGTGAGGAAATCATTGCGAGCTATGTCAATCTGCACAGGCTTGGGTTCGCGCATTCTGTCGAGGTCTGGATGGAGAAACGGCTGGCCGGCGGCCTTTATGGAGTAAGCATTCACGGGGCATTCTTTGGCGAATCGATGTTTCATAAGGTAGCTGATGCTTCCAAGATTGCTCTTGCTGCCTTGGTCGATCGGCTCAGAGAGCGTGGTTTTCGATTGCTGGATACTCAATATGTCACCGACCATCTTCGATCGTTTGGAGCGATCGAAATTCCGCGGACGAAATATCTTAGTCTGCTGCGGCAAGCACTTGCGCTGGATTGCAAATTTGTGTGAAGAGAATTCAGGACTCAGAACTCAGAACACAGGACACTGGACTCAGAACTCAGAACTCTAAGCGAATCGGCAAAGAGCGCCTTGCGGCCAGGTTCCGCGTAGCGAAAATCTGCTGAGTATGGAAAGAAAACCAGCAAAGACATTCCGCGACCTGATCGCATGGCAGAAGGCCCATCAATTTGTCCTTGAGACATACCAATTTAGTAACGGTTTTCCCAAGAGTGAACTGTTTTGTTTAACGTCACAACTCCGGAGGGCCGCAATTTCAATCGCTGCAAATATCGCCGAGGGTTTCAAGAAGCGATCATCGATGGATAAAGCCAGATATCTAGGCATTTCGCAGGGCTCCCTTGAAGAGTGTCGCTATTATCTAATCCTGGCCCAAGATCTCGGATATGGAGATCCCTCTTTACTAGGAGCAACTCTCGAAGAGACTTCTCGGCTCCTGACAGGCTATGTCGGCAAGGTTCTCTCCAACACGCGCTCAAAATAATCCGACGCTTGTTGGTTTCTGAGTCCTGAGTTCTGAGTCCAGTGTTCTGAGTTCTGAGTTTTGAGTCTCGAATTCTCGCCATGATCAGCATTCAAAACTTAAACGTTACGCGAGCCGGGACCGTGATTCTCAATGATATAAGTTGGGAGGTTGGCGAAGGCGAGAACTGGGTAATCCTCGGTGCCAATGGTTCTGGCAAGACCACGCTGTTAAGCTGCGTCACAGGCTATGTCACTCCCTCCGGAGGAACGATCCGGGTGCTGGGTAGACAATATGGAAAATCGGATTGGCGCGAACTCCGAAAGGAAGTCGGGTTAGTTAGCTCCAGCATCCGCCATTGGATTGATGATGGCCAGCTCGCGCTGGACATTGTCGCCAGTGGTCGAAACGCTGAGTTGAATTCCTGGCGCCCGCCTCAGGGACGTCTCCGGCATGAATCGCTGCAGGCACTACTGGATGTTGAATGCCAAGAGCTTGCTAGCCGGCCGTGGGCGTTTCTGTCGCAAGGCGAACGCCAACGCGTTCTGATCGGTCGCGCCTTGATGGCGCGTTACCGAATTCTAATTCTCGATGAACCTTGTGCTGGATTGGATCCGGTCGCTCGGGAGCGATTCCTTCAATTCCTGCAAAGGCTGGCGACGTCGCCGAATACTCCAAACCTGGTGTTTGTGACACATCATATCGAAGAAATTCTGCCATGTTTCGACCGCGCACTGATTCTGCAAGGTGGGCGAATACTCTCGCAGGGCCGGATTCGAAGCGTCATTACAACCGCCACCATGACAAAAGCTTTTGGATCGCGAATCGTGGTCCGAAGTACCCGCGGACGATATCGGATGCTGTAGGGCGGCAGGCCTCTGCCGCCGACATCTATCGGCCACTACTCCCTTGCACACTCGCGGCAGGCCTCTGCCGCCACCATCTTAAACGTCTTGGGTATTGGCGGCAGGGCCTGCCGCCCTACAGCACCATGGACAACATCCGATTGTGTGGTTTTTTATTGACCTCCCCCTATGGTCAGAAGCTTGATGCTCCTACTCTCTCTGGCGGTTATCGGTTGTGGCCAGAAACCTAATGGTGCACAGCAGCAGGCGCCGAAGAACGTTCTGGTGACGACGGTCAAGCGAATGGATGTACCGGTCCAGATCAATCAGTTCGGCCGTGTGAGTTCTCCTGAGACCGTCAATGTTAAGCCACAGGTAGCGGGTAGAATCACAGAAGTTCATTTCCAGGAAGGCCAGGAAGTGAAGAAGGGAGACCTTTTGTTCGTTATCGATCCACGCCCGTTTCAGGCGGATCTTCAACAAGCTCAGGGACAATTGAAATCGGACACAGCGCAGCTGGAGGTGAACCGGAAGAATCTGCAGCGAGACATCAAGGTCGGCCGGCAGCGATTTGTCTCGGAGCAGGAAATCGACAACCTGCAGGCCCAGGTAGTGAACTATGAGGGTGCGGTCGAGAAGGATCATGCAGCAATTGATCGCGCGAATTTGAATTTAGAATACTGCTATGTGAAATCCCCGGTCGGCGGCCGGACTGGCCGGCGCCTGGTGGACCCCGGCAACTACGTCGGTGTCGGCTCTGACGTGTTGGTAAACATTCAGAGGCTGGATCGCGTTTACGTCGATTTCAGTATCTCGGAGAACGACTTGGCGCAGCTGCGCGAGAATATGGATGGCAGTTCGCTGAAAGTAGATGTCGATCAGCCGTCCAGACCTGATGCCCTGCGATCGGGATCGCTTACATTCTTGGATAACAGTGTTTCTTCCACCGCTGGATCGGTCCTATTGCGAGCGACAATCCCAAATGAGGATCGTTACTTATGGCCCGGCCAATACGTCAATGTGGCTCTAACAGTTCAAGTGCTTAAGGATGCTTTGGTCGTACCTAACCAGACCGTTCAAATCAGCAAAAATGGTCCTTATCTCTTTGCGGTAAACGCTGATAAGACAGTTGATCTCCGGCTGGTGAAGCCTGGAGTTCGTTATCGCGACCTCATCGTCGTCAACGAAGGCGTGAAAGATGGTGAAACGGTTGTTGTTGAGGGCCAACTTGCCCTGGCCAAAGGGATGAAAGTAAACGCGCAACCGTACCAGTCCTCGAAACCGGACGTCAGACCGCCGGGGCTGGGAGAGAATTCGCCGCGTGGATCGTCTTCCGGTTCAGAGAAAGGCGGGGAAACGCGCAAAGACTAGGATCTGCCAACATGGCGTTTTTGGACACATCGTCGGTAAGGCTGAGCTTTAGCTCAGCCTCGTGCGCGTGGCAACCCAAGGAGTCCGGCGCCTGCGGGATAAAGCTCAGCCCTACCGACGTTGGGCCATCGCGGACGAGAAGAGAGCAATGAACTTCTCAGAACTCTTTATTCACCGTCCGATCGCGACCCTGCTGCTGACTATCTCGGTCACGCTGTTCGGGATCGTCGTATTTCGTAATCTCCCGGTGAACGATCTACCGGCTGTCGACTATCCTGTGATTCAGGTCACGGTGAGCTATCCCGGAGCGAGTCCGGAAACGATGGCGAATACGGTCGCGACGCCGCTCGAAAAACAATTTCTTCAGATCCCCGGACTTAATCTTGTCACGTCTAGAAACCAAACGGGGCAATCTGTTTTGGTTCTACAGTTCGATTTGAATAAGCCGCTTGGAGACGCGGCTACCGATGTGCAGGCAGCGATTACCCGCGCAACCGGCTACCTCCCGCAAGATCTTCCTCAACCCCCGTCGTTTCAGAAAACAAATCCAAACGACCAGCCGATTGTTTACCTTGGCCTGATCAGCGACACGTTGCCGGATGGAGCCCTATACGACTACGGCAACACTCAACTCGGCCAACAGATCGCTATCATCAATGGCGTTAGCCAGGTAAACGTCTATGGTGCCCGAAGCGCGATCCGTGTGAAAGTCGATATCGACCGGCTCTCTTCACGTGGGTTAACGATGACCGATGTCACGAACGCGGTCGGCTCAGCTACCAGTTACAAAGGCGCAGGTCAACTCGATGGATCGCATCGAACCTTGTTAATCCAGCCGAACGGGCAGCTCTCGACGACTCAACAGTATGAGAATGTGATTATTTCGCAGAGCAATGGCTTCCCAGTTTACCTGAAGGACGTTGCCCGAGTTGTACAATCTGTAGAAGACGAACGAATCACGCGCAGTTTCTGGTCGAGAGACTTTGGGTATGCTGGTGCAAATGTCGTGCTCGCGATTTATCGGCAAGCTGGAGCCAACGCTGTTGAGGTGGCACAACGTATCAAGAATCTGCTGCCTGAGCTGGAGAGAGAGCTTCCGGGGTCGGTGAAGCTAGTTCCGCTTTACGACCGTTCGATCAACATTATCAACAATGCTCAAGACGTCGAACACACGTTGCTGATTGCGTTTACGCTTGTTGTCATTGTCATTTTTCTCTTCCTTGGACGGGCCACTGATACACTCATCCCGGTCGTCGCTCTTCCGCTTTCGCTACTCATCACATTTCTCGTGATGGGGGCACTGAACTACAGCCTGAACAACCTCACACTGATGGCGTTAACCCTCGCGATCGGCTTTCTAGTCGATGACGCTATTGTGTTTCTCGAAAATACCGTCCGGCTGATGGAGGCTGGTGCGAGGCCTATGGAGGCCGCAATTCAGAGCGCGAAGCAGATCACGTTCACAATCATTGCGATGACCGTCTCGCTGGCTGTCGTGTTTTTGCCGATGGTTATGGTGACTGGAATCATTGGCAGGATTTTTCAGGAATTTTCGGTGACGATCATCATCTCGATTTTAGCTTCCGGTCTCGTATCGATCACGCTGACTCCCATGATGTGCTCGCGCATACTTGGTCAAAGGGGGCACGGCGATCAGACTTGGGTAGAGCGAGTAGTGGGCGGTAGCTTCAAAAGAGTGACTCGAGCATATGGCCGGAGCTTGCATTTCTTTTTGGAGCACCGATTGATCTCTGTCGTAGTATGGGGCGTCAGTTTGGTTGCGACCGTTTGGCTTTTCGGTCAGTTGCCCAAGACGTTTCTTCCAATTGGAGATAGCGGATTTGTTCGAGGGGTGGTGATAGCTCAGGAGGGGGTTTCTCCACAGCGCATCCAGCAATTGCAAAAACAGGTCGAAGCGATTGTTCAGAAGGATCCTGCAGTCCAGCAAACTTTTACTCTTTCAGGTTTCTCCCGTGGATTCGCGCCGAACCAGATGCTGCTTTTGGCCTTTCTTAAAGATATCAGCAAGCGAGATCCGATTAACGCTGTCGTCGGACGTATGATGCGCAGCATCAGCGTTGTTCCAGGCGTCATTCCGTTGCTTCAGGCGAATCCGGTGCTGCAGATTAGTACCGGCGCGGCCCAGACTAACCAGGGAAAGTATGCATTCGCGATTTCCGGCGTGGACGCACAGCAAGTTTACCGTGTCGCTCAGCAGGTGATGGAGAAGTGCCGTGCCTATCCTGGATTTGCCAGCGTCTCGTCCGACTATTTTGGCAACACACCGATGCTTGAGCTTAACTTGAACGATCGGCAGCTACAGTCATATGGCCTGAACAACGTCAACGTCGAAAACCTTCTGAAGAACGCTTTCTCGCAGAACTACACGTACCTCATCAAAACGCCGGTTGATCAGTATCAAGTCATTGTTGAAGTCGAAGATCAGCAGCGGCGGGATGCAGCGGATATTGGTTCACTCTATTTTAAACCAGGTGCTGGAGACCGAATCATTCCGAGTGCGACGGTGGTTGACCAACGGCAGACCGCGGGGATGCAGGCAGTGAATCATTTGAATCAGTTCCCCGCAGTGACGCTTTTTTTCAATCTCAAACCCGACGCGTCAATTGGGGATGCTACGAAATTTATTCTGCGAACGGCGGCCGAAACTTTGCCTCCTACTATTCGTGGTGAGTTGCAAGGCGAGGCGCAGACGTTCAACGAAACGTTTACTCAGCTAGCTTACCTGTTACTAGTCGCGGTTTTCATCATGTATGTCATTCTCGGCATCTTGTATGAGAGCTGGCTGCATCCGGTGACGGTGCTTTCATCGTTGCCCGTGGCCACGGTCGGAGGATTGATGACTCTGTACTTCTTACGATCCGAGCTTTCGCTCTATGCCTACATTGGCATGTTTATGTTAATCGGGATCGTGAAGAAGAATGGGATCATGCTGGTCGACTTCGCAGTCGAACAGCGGCGTTTAGGTAAGAATCCGATCGACGCGGTTCACGAAGCAAGCGTTGAGCGATTCCGCCCGATCATAATGACTACGTTAGCCGCTTTGATGGGAGCGCTGCCAATCGCTCTCGGATTCGGCGCCGATGGTGAATCGCGCCGTCCGCTCGGCTTAATACTGGTAGGCGGTCTAGTTGTTTCGCAGTTGATCACACTTTATGTAACTCCTGCGATCTACCTCTATATGGAGGCGGTTCAGGATAAGCTGAACGCGCTCTACGCAAACCTGAAGGCGCGACAGGGGCCGCTACTGGCTAGAAGCCAGTAGGGCTTCGGGTTCCGGGTTTCGCGTTCCGGGTTCCGGGCGCGGGAACGACAGATCGAGAGGCTTCAACGACGGCGCGAGATGTTGTGACGTCGTCGGTAAGGGCTGAGCTCATCCCGCCTTGGCGCATGCGTGTCAACTTAAGGCGGCGCAGGTTGATCTTCTAGATCGACCACCCAGTTCGGGACTGCAACCCTGTTAGGATTCTCAAGCTTACGCACATGCGTCTTAATAAGACTCATGCGCTAACGAGTACCCCTGATTCGTCGAAACCCGAAACCCGGAACCGTCTACGGGCTCGCCACCGAGGGGTGCAGGTTCACACCTCGCCAGAATTTCGGCAAAAAAGCTAAAACTTTCCGTCGTGAATCGAAGCTTTAACCAATCCGTAGAAGGGCTTTGAAACGATCAAAGGATTGTTGTTTGGATTACGGCGCGTCGAAACCGTGATCGAAAAAAATTCAGTGAAGATCCGATGATTGAATCCCATCTAAGATTTCATAGATCGATGATGAGAGAAGGAGTTCGAAGCGATGTTCAATGCAGTCTTTGACAACGCGCACAGCTTCAGGAACCATCGAGTTCATTGCAAGCTTTTCGAACGTACTCGAAAGTACTTTCTCCCGAAGCTTTACGGCTCGGTAGAAGATGTGCGAGTTCTGACCGGACCATTTACCGGGATGAAATACCACAATACCTCGTCGTTTGGACCAATTACCCCAAAGTGGTTGGGCAGCTATGAGTGTGAGATTCAGGACTTGGTTGAGCGGATGTGCGGTAACAGGTACGAAAACATTGTAAACATTGGGTCGGCCGAAGGTTACTATGCTGTCGGTTTGGCATGGAGGAGCCCTCAGTCGAACGTACTAGCGTTTGATATCGATCCGCTGGCACGTCGTGAAGTCGTCGAATTGGCGAAACAAAACGGCGTGAATGACCGCGTAGAAGTCGGTAGCGCATGCTGGCGATTAGACTGGGTTCCTCCCGGAAAGAATCTACTTTTCGTCGATATCGAAGGCGCCGAAGGCGATTTTCTTGATCCACAAACGACGCCGTATCTGCTCCAGTTTGATATTTTGGTAGAACTGCATGAGCTGGCTCGGTCGGCCCGGAACCTAGAGAGCTTATTGCGTGATAGATTTGAAACAACGCACGTGATCGAACGCAGAACGGAGACCGACCGCGCCGAGTGGCAAGCGCAGAATCAGAAAGTCTGGGGGAAACGATTAACCGCCGAGGACGTCGCACGGGCGACCAACGAGTTCAGGACAGAACACCAAGTTTGGCTTTGGATGCAGAAAAAGAAGGCCGCCAACGGACGATAACGCCGAGATCCCCTCCGCTAGCCTGTCCTCCCTAGCTTCAGCGAAGGAAGGAAGCTACAGCGGACAGATCGCCGACCTTGCAGTGTGCGCGTCGCAAACGGCGGTGACAGAGCACCGGCCTCCACGCCTGGGTTTTGTCGAAACTCCTCGATAAGTTGATCCCCACCGTTCTCTTTGCACAATAGTCAGGCGTGGTACTTTTTCTTCTCGACCTCACTGGAGTCGTTGTTTTTGCCATTAGCGGCGCGCTTGCCCCTGGCCGCGCAGGGCTTGATCTGCTTGGTGTTATGGTTCTGTCTGCTGTGACGGCCATCGGCGGTACATTGCGGGATGTGCTCATGAATCGCCACCCGATATTCTGGATGGCCAAGCCAGTTTATCTGATCGTCATTTGCGTTGCTGGCATTTTGACGGTGGTTTGTGCGGGCGTCTTTCCTCCACTTCCGCATGTATTCCTTGTCGCGGACGCTTTCGGCCTGGGATTATTTGCAATCTCCGGGGCACAGGCTGCGGAAGACGCAAAGCGTTCCCCAATTATCGTCGTTCTAATTGGAATGATAACGGGATCAGCAGGCGGTTTGATTCGAGATTTACTCACAGCAAAAATTCCACTGCTTCTCCAACGGGATATTTATGCGACGGCAGCGGCTGGAGGGATCGTCTTATACCTGATACTACGCACCTGGCGGGTAGACCGAATTGTGGCGCTTATAGCGGGGGTTGCGACAGTAACCGGGCTTCGGGTGACAGCCGTTTTTCTAGATTGGCAATTGCCGGTCTTTCATGCGTCCTAGATCAGCACTTCTCACCTCTCACCATTGGCTTCCAGATTCTCCGAGTGGAGATTCCCACGCTTTCCAAAGCTCTCGGCGATGCTGGGTGGCAGTTGCTCGGTGCCGATCAGATCGGTTTGCTGATGGGCGGCGGCGCGGGTTGTTAGTCTTACGCCAATCAGTTTGCTGATGCCGTGCTCCTCCATCGTGATCCCGTACAACAGATCGGACTTCGCAATGGTGCGTTTGTTATGGGTGATCACCACAAATTGGCTTTGAGCAACAAATCGATCCAGAATCTTGATGAATCGGTTGATGTTCGATTCGTCGAGCGGAGCGTCCATTTCATCTAACACACAGAATGGGCTTGGCTTCACCATATAGATGGCAAACAACAGCGAAACCGCGGTCATCGTCTTTTCTCCACCGGAAAGAAGGGAAATCGATTGGAGCTGTTTACCCGGCGGTTTTGCGATGATCTCAATCCCGCTTTCAAGCGGATCCGAGTCATCCACCAGAAGCAAATTCGCTTTGCCACCTCCGAACAATTCGCTGAACATTTCTTGGAAGTTAGTCCGTATCTGCTCGAAGGTTTCCGCGAACAGCGCTTTGGTGGTCGCGTTAATCTTGTTGATCACGTCGAGCAGTTCATTCTTTGATCGAACAAGATCGCCGTGCTGTTCGTCGAGGAATCGCTGGCGCTCCTCCAGTTCGTCGTATTCCTGAATCGCCTCCAGATTGACCGGCCCCATCGCGTCAAGTCTTTCGGTGATTTCTGCGATAGCCGTTTTGACGAACTCCCAGTCGACCTCAGAGTGCGAGTGTGAGTGTGCGGAGGGTGCCCCCGAGTCTGAGGCGGGAGCGGACTCAGCTTGTTCGAGGCGTTTTCGTTGTTCGCGGATTGCGACTTGGAAAGCATACCAGTCTGGCTCGAACGAGGGGAGATCGACCTGATACCGATGGGCGGCATGTTCTTTCAGATGCTCCAACTGCAGATTCAGCTGGGTTGTTTTAACTTCCTGTTGTCCGCGCAATTGCTGACAATCGGTCAGCTGCTTGCGAAGGTGCCGCAAATTCACTTCTACGGCTTCGAGTGATTGCAAACGAGTAGATTTCTCTCTCTGTAATTCGGTAACCTGCGATTCGACAGTTGCTCGATCGGTTTCCAAGGTAGAGATCTTCGACCGTAGCGATTCATTCTCTGCCGCTAGTTGGTCGACGCGTGCTTTATAGTGATCTATATCTCTGCGCCGGCTTGCGATCAGATCGGTTAACTCGGCGAGGCGGCCAGCGATCGGTTGGCGCTGGCGCTGCAGACTCTCCTCCCGCTGCTTTTCGGTCGCCACGCGAATCTTGAGCTCACTCACGATCTCGACCAGCGAGTCTTCGTTTTTGCGCAAGGTCTCAACCTCGGCAAGGACCGTCGCCAATCTTTCTTGAAGCTGGCTTTGCTGAGCTACAGTGGAAGCAACCTCACCTTCCAACGACTGTACTTTTTCTCGCGCCGAATCGAAGCGCTGCTGCACAGAATCGCGCTCCCAGGAGAGGCTCTTGGCTTTCCCTTCTGCCTCTCGGAGTTCGCGATCCAGCAAAGAGAGCTGACCCTGCAGTGTCGAGGCATGAATTTGTGCGTGTTGAAGCTCTTCCCGATCCTCGAGAATCCTGCCTTGCAACAACGCGATTTCGGCCAGCAGAGCTTCCTTGCGGCGCTTTCGTTCCTGAACCAGGTCCCGAATCGACCCAGCCTCTCGTTGCAGCTCGCGGATTTGAATCTTCCGCTGGAGGATCGAGTTGCCCATATCCGCACTGGTCCCAGCGATAACGATTCCTTCTCGGGAGATGTATTCGCCGGCCAGCGTGGCCACAGCAAGTTCGGGGGCCGCACGCTTAATCTGGAAAGCTGTTTCGAGATCTTTTGCGAGTAAGACATTCTCCAGAAGCCGATTGATTAACGGGGCAGCACTCGGCTGAGATTTGACCCGGTCAAGCGCCCAGGCAAAACCGCGGTCCGGTAATGTCTGGAGCTTTACCGCCGACTGTTTCGGTAGAAACGGGATCGGTACGAGCGCTGCACGGCCGACTTTGTTATCCTTCAACTCAGCCGCGATCGCCTCAGCAACGGTAGAATCATGTATGAAAACCGTTCGTAAATGCTGTCCCAGAGCAGCCTCGATTGCAGGGACGAATTCGTTCTCGACTTCGATTAGATTAGCAAGTGCGCCAAGAACTGCGGTGCGATACAACTCTGGTTTGGCGAGGCCTCTGAGAACTGCTTCGGTGCCCTCTCCCAGACCAACGCCTTCTTCGTTGAGTTGCTTGAGGACATCGAGTTTCGATTCACGCTCGTGTAAGGCCCGTTCGTTATCGATGATCTCTTGATCCGCTTTCGCCAGCTCCTTTTGCAGAGCTGCTTGAGCATGTTCGTTATCCTGGAGCATCTCGCGACGATTTTGTAGTGTCGCCTGAGCTTGCTCGAGCTGGGTTCGGATAGTTGTGACCTGAGCCGTTAGCTGCTCGATTGTACTGCTCGTTTGGGTTAGCTCTTTCTGGAGCAATCCCAGTCTGGTTTCACATGTCTCACGTTGGTTCAGCGTGCTGGAAAGCTCGCCTCGCAGCGTCGCGATTTTGCTCTCGGCCTTTTGAATCTGCCGCTGGAGCTCTTGCGTTGCCTGTTCCGCTGTTTGGCGATCCAATCGTAGGCGGCTGACTTCGCTCTGCTGTTCCTGCAGATGTTGTTCTTCTACTCGAAGAGTCTGGAAGATTTCTTGAAGCTGATGATCCGTCTCTTCCAGTTGAGTTTGTTGAACCAGCAGTTTTTCCTCTGCCGCTGCAATGTCGGACTGGTGGCGTTGAGACAGTGATTGAGCCTCTTCGATCCGCTCCTCGTTAAAGGCGATCCGGTTCGTTGCAGATTCAGCCTGATTTCTCAGTTCTTGAACCTTTTGCCGAGCCAGAACGCTCTGCTCTTCCAACGCCTCAAGCTCGCGGCGCTGCTCGCTTAATCCGAACTCTTGTGACTCTACCTGATCAGCGAGGGATTGCTGCAAATCACGCAATCGCTGAATTTCCCTTTCTAACGCTCTGATCTCCTGCAGCGCTTCATCGTGAGTACGGCGGCAAGCGTGTGTATCAAGCGTTTTCAAATTCTCAAAGAGGCTTTTGTAACGGCGCGCCTTACCTGCCTGGCGCTGTAAGGAACCAATCTGGCGCTTTACCTCCTTCATGATGTCGGCCAGACGAATCAGGTTCGCGTCGGTGTATTCCAGTTTACGGAACGCTTCTTTTTTCTGCGCCTTGTACTTCGTAATTCCGGCAGCTTCCTCGAAAATTGCGCGGCGATCTTCCGGCCTGGAGCTAAGGACCAGATCGATTTTGCCCTGCTCCATGATTGAATAGGCCGTACGACCGATGCCGGTGTCCATGAATAGCATCTGGATATCTTTGAGCCGGCAGCTGGTCTTATTCAGCAGATATTCCGAACGGCCATCCTTGAAGACTCGTCGCGTGATTCGGACTTCGTTGTATTCCGTACCGAGCTCTTTCTCGCAGTCGGCGAAAGTTAACGAAACTTCCGCCATGCCGACGCCCTGTTTGCTATCTGTCCCACTGAAGATCACGTCGGCCATTTCACCGCCCCGTAGCGCCTTTGCCGACTGTTCCCCTAAAACCCAGCGGATGGCGTCCAGAACATTCGACTTGCCGCAGCCGTTCGGACCGACGATTGCGGTGATTCCGGGATGGAAATCGAGCACTGTTTTGTGGGCAAACGACTTAAACCCGACCAACTCGAGGGATTGCAGGTACATGGCGGTGTTAGCGAAGAGGTTAATCGTGAGAGGGGTCAGTGACAAGGTCAAATATACAATCTATAGGGATGTCAACCGATGCAGACCCAAGATATTGGGGTGGGACGCGTTTCGCGTTTGGCGTTTCGCGTTTCGCGCCCCACTCCGGAGGAGCGAAGGGACCTCAGCCAAAGGCTTCGGGCCTAGGCCCGTGATGAAAACTCGGTCCCGCCCTAAAAAGGGCGGCAGAGGCGCAAACAAGACTCTATCTCGCCGAAGTATCGGCACCCGCCAATCGCGAAACGCTAAACGCGAAACGCGAAACGCCAAACGCCAAACGTCAAACGTCCATGGACTCCTGGATGTTGTTTTGCTAGATGAGTTTATGAACCAATTAGACGAGCTGATTGAATTCTTGCGGTTCCCCTCTGTTTCCGCCGACGGCCGGTTCAAGTCCCAAGTTGAGGCGTGCGCCGACTGGCTGACGGGACGGCTGCGAAAAATAGGGCTTCAGGTTCAGAAATTTCCAACAGCAGGCCATCCGGTCGTTGTCGCACGCAACGAACACAAAGCGGGCAGGAAAACAGTTTTGATTTATGGCCACTACGATGTGCAGCCGCCCGATCCAATGGAGCTCTGGGACTCGCCTCCGTTCGAGCCTGTGATCCGGGGAGACAAAATTTTTGCCCGTGGCTCTACCGATAACAAAGGACAGATTTTGGCGCACGTTCTGGGAGTCGAAGGAGCGCTTAAGGAAAAAGGTGATCTGCCGGTAAATTTAATTTTCTTGATAGAAGGGGAAGAAGAGGTTGGCAGCCTTCATCTCGAAGGTTTCCTCAAAGAACACCAATCCGCGCTTCAGACGGATGTGATAGCGATCTCAGATACCGGGATGGTTGCGCCCGGCATTCCGACGTTTTCTTATTGCCTCCGCGGGCTTGTTTGTTTGGAAGTTCGGCTTCGCGGCCCATCCGCCGACCTGCATTCCGGGATTTTTGGTGGTTCGGTCGCCAACCCGGCTACCGTCCTGAGCCGGTTAATTGCCAAGCTCCACGATGAAAAAGGGCACGTCGCAGTTCCCGGCTTTTATGATCGAGTTGCTCCCCTGGAAGATTGGGAGCGTGAGCTGTGGACAAAGCTGCCCTACACCGAGGAGCAATGGCAAGCGACGACCGGCGTATCGAAGCTTGCAGGAGAAGAGGGATACACTTTTCTCGAGCGCGTATGGGCGCGTCCCACTGCCGAAGTGAATGGCTTTGGCAGCGGCTACCAGGGGGAAGGCCCTAAAACGATTGTACCATCTCGCGCAATGGCCAAACTTTCGTTCCGGCTGGTGCCAAACCAGGATCCGGCGGAGCTAAGAGCCGTTATTACAAACTTTCTAAAAGCGGAGTGTCCCGATTCGGTCGAGATCGAGATTATCGATCAGCATTCAGGCAGGCCGTATATCGTGAAGCCCGACTCGACATTTGGCAAGGCGGCGCAAAAGGCGTTGGCAGCGACCTTCGATAAACCGGTCGCGTTCGTCCGAGAAGGAGGCAGCATTCCAATCACCCAGACATTCAAAGAAGTCCTGGGTGTGGATACCTTATTGCTTGGACTGGCTCTTCCTGATTGCAAAGCTCACTCGCCGAATGAGAATTTTGCCATTGATAATTTTTACGCCGGAATTCGTCTAAACAGACATCTCCTGGAAGAAATTGCCAGGGCAGCATGAAGAAAATCGTCCTAGCAGCCTTTTTGAGCTGTTTTGTAACCACATTCGCATGTGGCGACGACGATACTTGGCATAACGTCTATCATTCACTGAAGCGCTTCTTTGTCGGAGAAGATCATAAGACTCAAACCGTTCATCATTCGAGGAAGAGCGGGAAGAGATCGCATCACTCGCAGAAAGCAGTGGCGAAGGCATCACCGACTCCGATGGTTTTACCGAGTGCAAACCCTGAAGGATCACCGGCATCGACCACTGGGTCTTCAGCGAGCGGAGAGCAATCGGCTCAACAAGGACCTGGACCGAACCAGGCGTCGGAAGAAGACCAGTCATCGGCTCCCGCGGCCCAGGGGGGTGCCGGGCCGCAGCCATCTCCGGTCGCGCCGGCGCCTGCGACTCAACGAAAGGCTACAGCGCAGCCAACGCCTTCAGCACAGCCACCGGCTCAGGTGGCGGATCCGAAACCGGCTGCCCAACCAACTCCTACCCCTGAGCGGGAAAAGCCGGTACCGACCCCTAATCCAACCCCAGAACAGGCAGATCCTGATATCAAGGAAAGCACTGGAAGCATGGCTCGCAGCGAGAACAGCGTAGCGAGTTTGCGACCTCAGGCGCTGCAGGAGTTTCCCGACCAGCCACCGCAGGTCCAACAACTGATTCGAAACGCTCTGGCCCTCACCCACCAAGGGCTCAGTTATCGGTACGGCTCCGCCGATCCGAATTCCGGCGGCATGGATTGCTCGGGATTCATTTATTATGTTTTGAAGAACGCTGGTTATGATGCCGTTCCCAGAGATTCAAGCGAACAATATGCTTGGGCAAGAAAGAACGGCGAATTCCATGCTGTACTGAGCCGCAGCATCAAAACATTTGAATTGGACGACTTGAAACCGGGCGACCTCATGTTCTGGTCCGGCACTTATAAGACAGAAAGAGAAATCCCGATTACCCATGTCATGATTTATCTGGGCAAAGAGAAAAAGTCTGGCAAACCGGTAATGGTTGGCGCCTCGGAGGGCCGGATTTATGACGGCGTGCGCCGGTTTGGTGTTAGCGTCTTCGATTTCAAAATGCCCAGCGGGAAAAGCAATGAACATGATCCCGATCTCGTTCCGAAATTCGAAGGATATGCTTCGATTCCCGGTCTGCGCGAGCCGGCTTTAACGGCAAGTTCGACGAAGACGCAAGTAAACCTGCAGGAAGCTACGCCGACGCCGAAGAAGCACAAGAAACCGCACAAAGCGGAAGAGTAGTCGGAACCGCAGATTTCGCTGATTCCGCAGATTTTAAAGAGGTAATTTGTGCTTGGCAATCCGTCGCGGGTCTGCCCTATCATTTGGCATGTGAGTTATCTGATCCCAAAAAGATTCTGTGTAATCTGCGTAATCTGCGGTTCCCTTCTTGCACTTTTTCAAGGCGGCTCCCGAGCCGCGGACACGAATATGAAGTTCCGTTTGGTGATTCACGGTGGAGCTGGGGCGATCAAGAAAGAAAAGATGACTCCCGAAAAGGAGGCAGCGTACCGAGCGGCTTTAGAGGCTGCTTTACAGGCGGGCTACGACGTCCTGGCGAAAGGAGGGCCTGCTCTGGATGCAGTGATCGCGAGCATCAAAGTGATGGAGGATTCGCCTCTGTTCAATGCTGCGAAAGGTGCGGTCTTCAATCACGACGGAAAGAATGAACTAGATGCTTCGCTGATGGATGGCCGTACGCTGGCTGCTGGCGCGGTAGCTGAAATCACAACGCTGAAAAATCCAATTGTCGGCGCACATCTGGTGATGACCAAATCGAAGAACGTGATGTTAGCCGGCAAAGAAGCAGACGATTTCGCGGCTTCGCAAGGAGCGGAAACGGTATCGCCGGACTATTACCGTACCGAAGAGCGGTGGGAGGAACTGCAAAAGGCGAAAGAAAAAGAAGAAAAAGAGGAGAAAGAAGGCAATAAACGTAGCAGCCTTCAACTCGAAGAAAAATTTGGAACAGTTGGCGCGGTCGCCCTCGATCAGCAGGGTAACCTCGCTGCTGGAACGTCGACCGGCGGCTTGACCAACAAACGATTTGGCCGGATTGGGGATTC
This sequence comes from bacterium, assembly GCA_046727495.1. GTDB lineage: Bacteria > Verrucomicrobiota > Verrucomicrobiia > Chthoniobacterales > JAFAMB01 > JBKPBY01. The sequence continues at coordinate 31,653 of JBKPCS010000047.1, forward strand.
GCCAATCATCGGCGCTGGCACATACGCGGACAACGAGAGCTGTGCTGTATCCGCAACCGGGCAAGGTGAAATGTTTATTCGAGCGGTCGCGGCGCACGAGGTGTCTGTCTTAGTGAAATACAGGAAGTTGAGTGTCGAACAAGCGGCGCAGACCGTTCTAGACAAAGTGCGCGCGCTTGGTGGCAGCGGAGGCTTGATCGTTTTGGACCACGACGGCCAGTTCACGACACGGTTTACTACAGACGGAATGTATCGTGGAACGATCGGCCCGGAGGGCAAACCGGAGACCGCGATTTATCGGTAGGGGGCGTTTTTGGTAGCGAGTCGGAAAATCCCCCGGGTAACGATGGTCTTTGGGGTGGAACGCGCTCGTTCTGATGCCCCTTCAGGTCAGGGCGCTTTTATAACGCAAACCCAGGGCTTCTATGAGCCGACTTTTGTCAAGTCGGTAAATTTGGGAGTCATTTCTGGTGGTTTGAGGCGTGAAGAGACAAAGAGGACCCGTAGCTGAAAGCGCCTGGAAAAAGGCGTCAGCTTGTTGCTGTTCCCCTC
>JBKPCS010000048.1:0-41173 GCA_046727495.1 bacterium
GATTGTTGATCTCCGATTTCCCTGCAGTCAGCGCCGCAACATTCACCACAAACCGAATCAAAGCGGCGCCGGTTCGAGTCAGTTCCGAGCATCTGCGATCGGCCGACACCCGGGCCGTAATAATAAACAGCGGAAACGCCAACGCGTGCACTGGTTCGACCGGGATCCAGAACGCGAAGAGAATGGCTAGAGCGGTTGCGGCGCAATTGGGAGTGAAGGACCGTCAGGTACTGGTTTGTTCGACGGGTCGCATCGGGCGTGATTTACCGGTCGAAAAAATCGAAGAAGCTGTTCCATCTTTGGTTGGGGCGCTGACTGAAACCGGGAGCGTAATGATCGCACGAGCGATAATGACCTCCGATACTTTTCAAAAAGAGGCTGCAGTCGAATTCAGCGTTGGGTCGCAGAAAATTCGTGTGGGCGGTGTAGCCAAAGGAGCGGGGATGATCAATCCGAACATGGCTACGATGCTTTGTATCGTCGCCACCGATGCTCGGATCGCCAAACGAGATCTCCAGAAACTCTTTTCCGCCAGTGTCGAGCAGTCGTTCAACTGCATTACTGTCGATGGGGACATGAGTACCAATGATACGGCAATCTGCTTGGCCAACGGTCAGGCTGGTAACGAATTGCTCCGTCCCGATCACGAGCATTTCCTTCGATTCGACGAAGCACTGAAATCTGTTACCCGCAAGCTTGCCAGGATGATCGTTGAGGACGGCGAGGGCACATCAAAATTTGTTGAGGTGCACGTCAAAGGCGCGTCGACCTATCAAGATGCCAGAAAAGTAGCGGAAGCCGTCGCGAATTCGAATCTAGTGAAGTGTTCCTGGCATGGCGAAGATCCAAATTGGGGACGGGTAATGGATGCGATCGGCTACTCTTGCGCCAAAGTGCGGGAAGAGATGATCGACATTTTTTTCGATGGCGTGATTGCTGCGCAGAACGGTGTTGCAAGTTCGACACCCGAACAGACGCTCAAGGAAGCGTTACGGCACAAGAGGTTCACTTTGACCATTGATCTGCATCTGGGGGCGGCCGAGTACAAGGTGTATACAACGGACCTCACTCCGGACTATGTTCGGTTCAATATGTCGGAGTAGGAGCGCCGTCGCGCCAGGAGACTGGGAAGCTAGAATCTCGAATTTCGGATCTCGAAGTCCGTTCCAGCTTCTAGCTTCTAGATTCGAGCTTCGATATTCCGCATAACCCGAAAGTTCTATGCTTCCCTTTTCGAGTTGACGTTCAGCGTCGTTCGTTCAGGTTCGTAAGTCTTGCTCCAGTGCGGCGTAATAGGTCCAAACATGTCGAAGAGTGCTCAAATCGGGAAAGTGGAAGCGTTGCTGGAAGCTCTGCCTTTCATCCAAAAATTCCGCGGTCAGACGTTTGTCATTAAGTACGGCGGCAGCGCCATGGAGGACGATCATCTGATCGAGCGCTTATTGCGAGACGTAGTATTTCTTGAAGCTGTGGGCATTAACCCAGTCCTGATCCATGGCGGTGGTAAGGCGATTACCCAACGAATGCGCGAGGCGGGGTTGAGTCCTCGATTCGTGAATGGATTGCGGGTGACCGATGACGTCGCGATACGGATTGTCGAGGAGGTGCTCGACGATGTGATTCGCCCGCGCATCGTCGAAACAATTGAGGAATTCGGTGGCCGGGCGACGGGTTTTTCCGGTCGGGACATTTTCAAGGCGAAACGGCTGCCACCGCAGATCGACGGCAAAAAGATGGTCGACATTGGTTACGTCGGTGAGGTAACGGCATTGGATCTCGTCGGAGTCACCGATGCTGTGGAAAGCGAAGTGGTGCCGGTCATTTCTCCAATTGGCCAGGCCGAGGATGGAACGATTCTGAACGTGAACGCCGATATCGCTGCCGGCGCAATGGCGGGAGCGCTCAAGGCGTCGAAGATGATCTACGTCAGCGACGTCCTCGGCGTAATGCGTGACGTGAAGGATGCAAGTTCTCTTATCCCGACGGTTAACAGGAAAGAAGCTACCTCCTTGATCAAGGATGAAATTATTGAAGGAGGTATGATTCCGAAAGTTTTGTCTGCGGTTGCTGCCATCGGACAGGGAGTCGGAAAGGTGCACCTGATTGATGGTCGTATTCCGCACGCTCTGCTTTTGGAGGTGTTTACTGCGGACGGGATTGGGACAGAAATCGTACCCTAAGCAGCGCTTTCAGCGCTGCTGTTAACCGTCAACGGTCAACCGTCGTCGGTCATCCGTTGGGTCCGATGGCCAATTTTCGGTCGGATCGCGACCTGCTCAGGCTGCCGCGCGCAACCAAACCCAACCTCACCGGGCGCGTTATCCATGTGAAAAGCGGAAAAAACCTGGAAAAGTGTAACGGTTAAATCCGGAAGTGTGACAGATATTTTGAACCAAACCTGTTGGTATATCTATCTGCTCTCCCAACTGAAGACGGAAGACGGTGAACGGTAGACCGATAACAGCCGCGCTGAAAGCGCCAGCTAACATGAGCCAGCCAAGGTTCAAGGACCTTGCCGATTACATTGTTTATCTCTTTTTCCTCCTGCTGCTCGCGGTGCTGAGCTCGGTGCCGCTTTTGTGGTTATTTCGCTTAGGGCAAGGTGTGGGCTGGCTTGGCTATCGATTGCTCGGCAAATACCGAAGATTGGCTTGCGCAAATATCAGGATCGCATTCCCGGACTGGCCAGAGAGCGAAGTGACTCATTGCGCGGAAAGCCATTTCCAGAACCTGGTAGCCAATATGTTTTGCTCATTTACCCTCCTGCGAAAGCCATGGGACGAGATCAAGAAACATCTCGATCTCTCGAGCATGGAGCGATCTCGCGAACGCGTGGATGCGGCCCGAAGCAGCATTTTCGTGATCAATCATATCGGCAACTGGGAACTCTTTACCCTGCTTCCAAAAGTTCTGCGTCCCGGTACGCACGGCTTCATTTACCAGAAGCTCAGCAACCGGTTTATCGATGAGTATGTACGCAAGATTCGGGAAGTCCCCGGGGTGTGGGTAATCGAAAGACAGCAAAGCTTGTCGCGAAGTGCGGCTCTACTGAAAGCGGGCGGCTGCTTGGGGATTTTGATTGATCAACACGCAGGTGACAAAGGAATTTGGGTCCCGTTTTTTGGCCGTCTGGCTTCGACGACGCCTCTACCAGCGATTCTCGCAAGGAAAACGGGTGCCGAGCTGATTCCGGCAGCGATGGTTACGGTCGGTCCGGCGCAATGGCGATTGGAATTGGGTGACTTCACCCCTCAACAAGGTGCGTCAGTTGAAGAGGTCACATATCGCGCCAACCTTGCTCTTGAAACGTTGATTGCCAAACGCCCGAGCGACTGGTTCTGGGTACATGACAGATGGAAAACGCCGGCTCCAAAATTTCTCTTACGAGGCTACAAGCGTGGCGTTTATGTGCCGGACAGCGCAGGCGCTCTGAAACCGTTCCGGGTGCTAGTGCGATCCAGTAACTGGCTGGGTGACGCTGTGATGACCGTACCGGCTGTTCGCAGAATCAAGCGGGGCAGACCCGACATACACTTATCAATTTTGACCAGGACGAACCTGGCAGAGTTCTGGCGAACCGTGTCAGAAGTGGACGAGGTCATTGCGATACGGGCACAAGACTCGATTTTTGGCGTCGCTGCGAATCTTCGCGAGAAGTTTGACGTGGCAATTCTTTTGCCCAATTCACCACGAGTTGCGATCGAGGCCTGGCTTGCGGGCATTCCGCGCCGCGTCGGTTATTCTCGGCCATGGCGGGATTGGTTTATCAATCAGATCATCTCAGAGCCGCAACAGCCGGGACCCCTGAGACATCAATCGAATCATTATCTTCGGATTGCTCAGCAGATCGGCGCGGATCTTCAGGAACCGCTGGACGGGGTTATGCCTCGCGAAATAGAGCAAGGGTTAGTCGGCGTCTGTCCAGGCGCGGAATATGGTCCTGCGAAACGCTGGACCGAGTTTCACGAAGCAGCGAAGCGGCTTTCATCAGAACAGAATCTGCACTGGCTGATTTTTGGAACAGCAAAAGAACAGGTTTTCGCCCAGAAGTTGGTCCATACGCTTGGCGCAAATGCGACCGATCTCACCGGCAAGACAACCTTACTGGAACTGATGCAGCATTTGCGCAGATGCCAGCTGCTGCTCACGAATGACACCGGCACCATGCATTTGGCTGCTCATTTGGGTGTCCCCACAGTTTCAATCTTTGGATCTACCGAGCCCGCATTAACCGGACCGATGGGCGATGGGCACGTCGTTATCCGCCACCATGTCGAATGCAGTCCATGTTTCCTGAGAGAATGCCCGCTGGACTTTCGCTGTATGAAAGCGGTGACCGTTGAAGAGGTTGTGGAAAAGGTCAGGGCTCAGTTGGTTTCAACGGCAGCTGTTTCGTGATGATAGGAGGCGCTGCCGACGGTCATTCTTAGGTGACCAAAGATCGCTTGTCGCAACGCGACGGCAAGCGGTTGCGCGCCTTCTCAAAAACGATCGTCCACCGGACAGATGCTTCACACGGCATGCCACCGCCCTCAATACCCAGGGTTGCACGTAACCGGCACATAACGTAATTGATGGTCCACTTGTGCACCGAATGAAATCTGCTCCCACTTCTGCCTGGGCTGCTTTTGCGGGCAGAGTCACCCAATTCCTGGCAAAGATTGTTGCCCATCGGACGAAGTCGTTGGTGGTGCTGGCAGTAGCGATCGCGATGGCCGCGATCTTGATAGTCGTCACGCGGCATAAATTCGATTCTGAGCCACTAGATCTGTTGCCCCAGAAATTCGAGTCTGTGCAGGGTATGAAAGAGTACAACAACGAGTTCTCTAACGCCCGCCAACTTGTCTTTGGGTTTCTAGGCGAGGAAGGACATGCAGACGACGTCGAGACCTTCAAGGCACATTTCATGGCTGAAATAGCCAAGCAGCCGTGGGTGGTGCGAAAGTTCGATAGCATTCCGCTCCAGACACAGGAAGGACAAATGGAGCTTCAGGGAGTTGTCCCCGCACTCTTGTTGAACCTCCCTCCAGACGATTTCAAGGAAGCTATGACCTTGCTGGAGCCGAACGAGATCGCAAAGCGATTAGGTCACATTCGCGAAACACTTGGCAGCTTCGATCCCAGGACGGAAATCGATGCCACAATCGACCCACTAGGACTCTTCTCCAGGGCCATGAAACCCTTAGCATCGGGATCATTCATGGAAAGGAGCAGCCTTCTGGCCTCGGAAGATAATCTTTATCAGATCGCGTTCGTAATAACCAATCAACCGGGACTTGGCGCGCACGAATGTCAAGAGATGATGCGGCAGGTGAACGGGTTCGTCGATCAGACCCTCTCCGGATGGAGCGGCTACAAACCCAGAGTGTATGTAACCGGGCGCACAGCGTTCGCGGCCCAGATTTCGAAGAGCATGGAGTGGGACGCAACGTTAAGCGCGGTGCTCTCGATCCTGATTGTTAGCGGATTGTTTTACCTGGCTTTTCGCCGATTTCTGCCGCTGGTTGGAATCTGTCTTATCCTCTGCCTATCCGCGATGGTGGCGATCGCCCTAGGGATCCTCTTTTTTGGCGGCCTCAACGTGATCGCGATTGCGTTCTTTTCGATTCTGGTCGGCCTGGGAGTCGACTTTAGTCTTCTTCTTTTTGGCAGATATCAACAGTCCACGAGAACAGGAGCATCCCATCCTGAGGCGGTTTTTGTTTCAGTCCGTGATATTGGCGCAGCTATCTTTTACGTCGTCTGCACGACAGCAATTGGATTTCTGATTCTCAACCTGAGCAAGAGTTCCGGCTTTGCTCAGCTTGGCACCTTGGTTGCCCTCGGTGTTGCGTTTGCCGGGCTCTTCATGGTGCTCTTTCTGTTCCTTTTCATGAAACGGGTGAAACCGCCGGCCAAGGCGGATTTTATGCTCCGGGGGACCACAAGTTTTGTGGAAGGGATGTTCCGGGAGCCGCGTTTCGTTCTGGGTTCCGCAGCGGTCATCTTGCTTGCCGGTGCAATCATCGCTCTTGCTCCATTCATCCTGTTGCGAATCGACACTAGACCGACCTCTTTGCAGCCTCAGAACATTCCAGCCTCAATCGCTCTGAAAGTGCTTTCCGAAAAGCTGAAACAGGAATCGGATCCTGTTATGGTCTTGGTCAATGCGAATGATCCGCAGGAATTCCGGGACCGGTGGGAAAAGATCGATGCTGCTTTGCGCGACGCGCAGAGCTCGGGGCAGTTGAAGTCGGCGAATTCTCCTTTACCATTCGTGCTCTCGCCGCGGCGTTTTGAACAGAATCGAGCGGTATTAAAATCAGTCGACTTCCAACAGGTAGATGCAGCGGTTCGACAGAATCTTGAAAGCAACGGATTTGATCCCGATGCTTTTCAGGGAGTCTTTCAGATCTTGAGCCAGCTCAAGGCGGAGCAATCAAGAGCTGGTTTGCCAGATTGGTCGAAATTATTTCCGCAAACATCAAGCTGGTGGTTCCTGTTTGATAATTTCTTCTCCAGCAAACCCCTGAGCGCCGCCGGTTATCTTCGTCCCGCTAATCCAATTCAGTCGCAAGCCGATCAACGGAAGATCGATGATCTGATTCGCCGCGCCGATCCAAAGGCGATTGTGAGCGGCTGGTCTTATACGTTGTGGGACCTGATTCCATGGGCAAAAAGCGAGCTGATCATGTTCACTTCACTGGTTGCGTTATTGATCCTCTTACTGTTGGCAATTGTGTACCGGCGATTTTCTCTCTGGGCCATCCATGCATCAGCATTGGCCTTCGCTATGCTTGGATTAGTAGCATCCCTCAAGCTGCTTCACATCAACATCAACCTGTTGAACACGCTGGCGTTCCCGCTCGTTCTGGCAATTGGAGTCGATTATGGAATCCAATTCCTGGTGGTGAGCCGTCGCGAAGGCGATTTGAAAGAGAATCTTGCGAACGTTTTGAAACCGTTGTCGATATGCGGCCTCGCGACGTTTGCCGGTTTCGCCGTGCTTATTCCGGCGCAAAATCCGGCATTGAGCGGACTGGGTACTGTTTGTGCGATCGGGGTGCTCTGGTGTCTTTTGACGACCTATTTCTACATGGTGCCGGCTTTCGCCTGGATCGCCCGTGGAGCGCCGACAACGCCGTCATTGCCGACAACGCCGTCATTGCCGACAACGCCGTCATTGCCGACAACGCCGTCATCGCCGACAGCGAAGAAGATGGGACGGTGAAGGGCCGTGGGTGATAAACGGAATCTAGAAGCTCGAAGCTAGAATCTCGAAGGAGAGCCTTCCAACAGAATTCGAAATTCGAGCTTCGAAATTCGAAATTCCTTTCTCATTCGCAATGACGTCATCCACGTCGCTTATTAAACGCGGCCATCGTCCGCTCAGTCTCCCGGCGGACGGCTTTCTCTTTCAGATCGTGGCGCTTGTCGATGGTTGATTTGCCTTTGCCGAGTCCAAGCTCGACCTTGACCCGCCCGTTTTTCCAATACATCCGAAGCGCGACCAGTGCCTGACCTTGGACTGCACTGGCAGAAAAGAGTTTGGCAATTTCCCCTTTGTGTAGAAGAAGCTTACGCCTGCGTTTCGGTTCGTGCTGAGTATGACTTGCGCGCTGGTAAGGCTGGATGTCGGCGTCGTACAGAAATGCCTCGTTGCTTTCAATTCTAGCGAACGCGTTGTTCAAGTTCGCCAGACCCGCGCGGATCGACTTTACCTCCGTGCCATGCAGTTCGATGCCGGCCTCGATTCTGTCGAGGATCTGGTAGTTGTGAAAGGCTCGGCGGTTCGTAACGATGTCTGCGGACATGGCAACTTCCCAGCGCGGAGATCTATCATACGCGCAGCGCTCGCGATTTTTCGGTCCTAAGCCTCAGCGGGTGCTTCCGACAAGAACTCGAAAGTCAGTTTGCCGTCAATTATCTCCTTGAGCGCGACGTCGGCGTGCGACATACGAGGCCCAACCTCAACCAAGGGACGGTGGCCCATCGTTAGCTGTCGAACTCGCCTCGAAACAAGGTTCACGAGTAAGGCGGTATTCGGGATGACTTTTGATGCTTCTTCAAGAAGTTGGCTGGACATAGTGAAGGCCGGCGCCTGACCGCGCAGGGAGGAGGAACTTTGAGAGATGAAAGCTATTTGTCAAGGGGTTTCATCAGCGGGTATCAACCCTCGATTCAGCCTGCGCGACCTAGAGCTGGCGCGTGCCAAGGGAGCCTACACCGCTGGCTGCTGTTGCGTCAGGCAATGGAATGCGCCGAGACCCCAGACTAGCTCACGACAATTAATGGGTACGACCCACCGACTGGGGAAACATCTCTGCAAGATATCGACTGCCTGTTCGTCCTTTGGAGAACCGAAAACTGGCAAAAGGACGACACTATTCGCGATATAGAAATTCGCATAGCTTGCGGGCAATCGTTGCCCTTCTTTTTCCACACGAGGCGGCATCGGAAGCTGCACAACCTTTATCGGTGCGCCATCCTCCAGACGCATGCTTTGCAGTAACTGCAGATTGGCAGCAAGCGGTTCCTGATTCGGATCACTCTGATCTTCTTCTACTGCAGTCACGACAGTCGTCCGATTGACGAAACGGGTGATGTCGTCAATGTGACCGTCCGTGTCGTCGCCTTCGATTCCATCGCCCAGCCAAAGAATATTTCTGACCCCGAGAAAGTCGCGCAGAGCTTGCTCGATCTGTTCTTTTGATCGAGTCGGATTGCGGTTTGGGTTGAGCAAACAGGAGGTGGTAGTCAGCAGCGTTCCGGAGCCGTTCAGATCAATTGAACCTCCTTCCAAGACCAACCTTGGATAGAAAACGGGAAGGTTGAAATGGCTCGCTATTTTGGTCGGCACTACTTCGTCCAGATCGAAGGGCGGATATTTACCGCCCCAGGCGTTATAGTCCCAATCGACCACGGCTAAGCGCGGGTTTTCGCGACGCGTAATAAAGCCCGGTCCGTGATCGCGACACCAAGGTTCGTTGGTTGGAATCGTAAAAAACTGGACGTGATCTGTGCCGCGCAGGATTCGGCGAATCTCTTTTTCTTGTGATTCACTTTCCACATTGATCCTGACAAGTTCCGATTCTCGCAAGGCGTCGACCATCGCGACTAGAGCCGGTAGAACTTCGTCGTACGCGCCCGGAAAACTGATCCCCTCACGCCTTGGCCAGGAAAGCCAGGTTGCCTCGTGGGGCTCCCATTCAGCTCGCATACGGTAACCTTGCGCTGCGGGCGAGCCCGGGGTGAAACAAAAGCTAGTTTCGTCACTGGGGACTGAACGCATGGAAGGCGATTGAATAGACCGTTGCCTGCAACTAATCCAAATACCTTTTCAGCAGATCTCCGTACGCATCGATCCGGCGATCACGCAGGAAAGGCCAGTGCGTCCGCTGCTGTTCCAATTGTTCCAGATCAACATCCGCGATCAGGACCTCTTCCTGATCATTGCTGGCCTTTCCGATGATCTGTCCGGAAGGGTCCGCTACGAAACTCTGGCCCCAGAACTCGAGACCATCTCCACCGTCGGGTGCCTCATGTCCAACTCGGTTGGGGACTGCAACGAAGCAACCGTTGGCGATCGCGTGGCCTCTTTGAATTGTTTCCCACGAAGAATGCTGGCGCACACCGTACTGCGCTTTTTCCGATGGATGCCACCCAATTGCGGTTGGATAGAATAGAATCTCAGCGCCGCTGAGCGCTGTCAGTCGCGCCGTCTCCGGAAACCATTGATCCCAACAGACGCAGACTCCGATTGTAGCATAACGAGTCTTCCAAGACTTGAATCCGAGGTCGCCCGGCGCGAAATAGAATTTTTCGTAAAACAATGGGTCATCCGGTATGTGCATCTTCCGGTACTTCCCTAGAAAAGTGCCGTCGGCGTCAATGACTGCAGCGGTGTTATGGTAGAGGCCGGCGGCTCTTTTTTCAAAAAGCGAGGCGACAATTACAACCTCCAGCTCTTTCGCGACTTCGCTCAGACGCTTGGTAGTGGGACCAGGAATTTCTTCGGCGAAAGCGAAGTATTTGTGGTCTTCCTTCTGGCAGAAATACTGGGTCGTAAACAACTCCTGGAGGCTGACGATCTTCGCTCCTTGCGAAGCCGCTTTCCGGATGAAAGCGATGGCTTTCTCGACATTTTCGTCGGGATTCATTGAACACCGCATTTGGACAAGCGCGATTCTCGGCATGACCCCTTTAGGATACAGAGATCGGCACTAAGATCCAGGACGTTGGGTTGTAATCCGAGGTGTCAGCTCTGCTAGCCGCTAAAGCTATGGCGAGACCCGGCCGATCTCTGTATGGTGGCTAATGCTTTCTGACATCCGAATTACAATTCATACTGACAAAGGCGACATTGAGGCGACGCTCTTTCCGGAAAAGGCGCCTGTTACGGTTGCGAATTTCTTAAATCTGATGGTTCGCAACTACTACGACGGCCTTACCTTTCATCGGGTGGTTCCTCGATTCGTCATCCAGGGTGGCGATCCCGCCGGGACCGGCTCAGGTGGGCCCGGGTACCGGTTTGAAAACGAAGTCCATTCGTCTTTGTCGCACCGAAGTGTTGGAGTGGTTGCGATGGCGAATGCAGGGCCAAATACAAACGGCAGCCAATTCTACATTACGATCGCGGATCTCGCACCCGAGCATGTCAAGATGCTCGATGGAAGCTATTCAATTTTTGGGCAAGTCACTGGTGGGCTGGACGTGGCGACCAAGATTTCTCAAGGTGATAAGATTCTCTCAATCGAGATTCTGGATGCGACTGAACCGTTGTTTGCTGCGCAGGCTAAACGTCTAAAGGATTGGAACAAGGTCCTCGATCAGAAATTCGGAGGCCGTCTGGCGCCAGCCCCCGGGTCCTAGCTCAGCTCTCGTTGCCTGGCTAAAGTGTCATCCACATCCGATTACGACTATTTACTCCCGGAAGAACTGATCGCTCGATATCCGGCTTCTAGGCGCGATGACTCGAAGCTCATGCTGTTAGACCGGCGAAAACAGCAGATCACCCATCTTCGATTTACCGATTTTCCTGGTTTAGTGCGGCCCGACGAGTTGCTGGTGTTGAACAACACGAAAGTCGTTCCAGCTCGTGTCCGTTTTGAAGGGAGAGAGATTCTCTTGATCGAGCAGCTGGATAAGACCGTTTGGCGCTGCATGGTTCGACCGGGGAAATGGTTCTCTACTGGCCGCAAATTTCAGGTCCGCGACCTTCACGGGGAGGTGATCGGTGTGGTTGAAGAGGGCGACCGGATCATTCGTTTCAAAGAACCGATCGATTTCGGCCGAATTGGAGAGCTTCCGCTTCCGCCGTATATCCAGCGCGATGTCGAAGAATCGGACAAAGACCGGTATCAGACAGTGTATGCTTCGCGCCCGGGCGCGATCGCGGCTGCGACGGCGGGCCTTCATTTCACGCGAGAGATTTTGGGAAATTTGCCTCACGCGTTCGTAACGCTTCATGTGGGAGTAGGAACGTTTAAACCGGTCAAGGTCGAAAACGTTGTCGAGCATCGGATGCATCAGGAAACATTTGAGGTCGACGCAGAAGCGGCGGTCCGGATCAATGGCGCAAGCCAGGTGTTAGCTGTCGGTACGACGACCGTACGCACGCTTGAGAGCCTGATGCTGCGTCACGGCAAAATCCAGCCAGGCCGCGATCGCACCGATATCTTCATTTATCCACCGTTTGAGTTCCGCAGAACGGACACGTTATTGACGAATTTTCATCTGCCGCGATCAACGCTGCTGATGCTTGTAGCCGCCTTCGCCGGACGCGAGTTTCTGCTCGAAGCGTACCGCGAAGCGATTAAGAAGCGATATCGATTTTTCAGTTACGGAGATTGTATGTTGATCCGGTAGTGGCGAAGCGACGACAGATCTCAGCCAAGGGTGATCCCGCCAAGGCGGGATCACCCCTAGCTTTCATTTGTTGTCGCGTTGCGACAAGCGATTCTTGGATTTCTCAAACTTTTGGACCGTCTTCTAGAACATTACGATGACTTAAGAACGCGCCGGATATCTGCAGCAACCTTGTCGGTCTCCCGCAACTGATCGAAGTCATAAATGGCTTTCCATTTGCCCGAAGAATCGATCAGGTAAGCATATGCCGAATGGTTGACAAAATATACGTCGGGATCTTCTCCCGGATGATGGACAAACTCGTATGACGCTCCATACGCTTTCGTTGCTTCCTTGATTTGCTCCGTGTTACCGGTCAATCCGAGAAATGAAGCATCGAAGTAAGGTATGTAGTTTTTGAGTGTCTGCGGCGAATCACGGCGGGAGTCGACGCTAATAAACAGTACCTGCACCTGTTTCCGGTCGTTTTCTGAGAGCGCCCGATAGATCTTTCCAAAATCAGTCAATGTCGTCGGGCAAACGTCCGGACAATGGGTGTAACCGAATGAGAACAACACAACTTTTCCGCGAAGCTGGCTCAACTGGAATGCTTTGCCGTTTTGGTCGACCAGACGGAAATCGTAACTGTCTTGCGCCGGTTCAAGGACTTGCCCATAGAATTGTTCCAGGGCCCTCCTGTACGCTGCGTATCGGCTCAAGAAAAAAGCGACAAGTATCGTCAACGCGATCGCACATGCGGCGAAGACCATTCGCCAGTTGACTCGCTGGACTTTGAAAGACGAGCTGAGGTTTTTTTCACTCATTTTGGCGGTTCCTTGGAGACAGGAATCTGGAGGTCGATCTGGCGATCGCCCGGAGCAAACTTCAGTGTCAGCTTCACCTGGTCACCTTCCTTTGGATGAGAGGTTAAGCCCATAATCATAATATGGTTCCCGCCAGGTTTGAGTTCCAGCGTTCCGCCGCTGGGAATCGTGAGGCGAGGCACGGTCTCCATACCGAGAACCTCATGTCCATTGCGGGTTTGTTTGGTCGTGACCATCGGTTCGACCTTGCCGGCGATAGTGGAGGAACCACCGACAAGCTCTAATATTGTCTGACTAAGATTACGAATTTTCATGTAGGCCGCGGTATCTGTCGCCGCGGGAGCGGCCTCGCGAATCCACGCGTTCGTAATTTGAACGGGAGGCGGCTCTGCTGATGCGGTCGATAGCAGTCCGGTAGAAAGGACAGTGATGAATAGAGTTTTTGCTCTCATTTTCTCAAGCTGCGAATGAACCCGACTAGCGATTGGATTTGAGTGTCGCTCAGATCGGGGTTAGGCGGCATCGCCGCACTCCCGCCTATTGCCTGCGCCCCATCGCGAATGACCTTACCGATCTGCTCGTCTGTTATCGAGTCCTGCCATTGCCGGCTGGTAAGATCGCGTGGGGAGGCTCCCAGACCCGTCGATGACGGGCCGTCACCGTGACCTCCTCGCCCGTGGCAGACGAAGCACCGCGTTTGGAAAATATCGTTGCCCCGGGCGATCTGTTCTGCCGTCTCTAGTCGAGGCGGTGCGGCGGTTTCAGGCGATTTTGAACAGCCAGCGTTGGTCGCGTACCACGCGAGCGCCAGAATAAAAAGAAAAGAGCGGAGCATCAGGCAAGCGCAGTCAAGCTGCTACAGGTCAGTTTCAAGCGGTCTGACTCGTTTTGTTCGAAAAAACTGCTGTAGGAGATCTCGGCATTCGGCTTCCCGAACTCCTCGGGTGATTTCGCACTGATGATTCAGGGGTGGCATTTGCAGGAGATTGATCATGCTTCCCGCTCCGCCGGTCTTAGCATCGGCACACCCGAAAATCACTCGCCGCAGTCTGGCGTGGACAATTGCTCCCGCGCACATCGGACAAGGCTCCTTGGTTACATACAAGTCACATTCGTTCAGACGCCAATCGCCCACCGCTTCCGCGGCCTGCGTAATCGCGAGCATTTCTGCGTGTGCCGTTGCGTCCTTTAACGTCTCAACCTGGTTCCAGGATCGCGCGATGATTTTGTCACCACGAACAATTAACGCCCCAACAGGCACCTCCTCCGCTGCGGCCGCCCGCCTGGCCAGACGCAACGCCTCGCCCATGTAATAGGTATCGCTCGAAAAATCCAATAGATCGTCCATGGTATTGTCATTGAGCCCTAGGCGGCAAAGCCAGCTGCCGGCATAGATCGACCCACTCTAATAGGGAAGGAAGAATGATGAACAGCAAACCGATAATCGTGGCGCCGTCAATTCTTGCGTGTGATTTCACGCGGCTTGGGCATGAGTGCAAGCGCATGGAAAAGGCGGGCGCAGATTGGCTCCATCTCGACGTCATGGATGGACACTTTGTCGATAACATTTCATTCGGCCCTCCGGTCATCGACTGGATTGAAAAGGTCGCGACGGTACCGCTGGATGTTCATCTGATGGTCGAGAGGCCTGGTCATTTTGTGCCGCGACTTCGGACCTCAAATATCACGATTCACGTCGAACCAGATTACGATATCGCAGGAACCCTGAAGGAGATCCGGAGCCAGGGTGCCACCTGCGGACTCGCGATCAGCCCACCGACCCCATTTGAGAAAGTCGAGCCGTTTCTGGATCAGATTGATCTTCTTCTCGTCATGACGGTTAACCCGGGTTTCGGAGGCCAGCAGTTTATTCCTGCGATGGTGGAAAAAGTGGAACGAGCAGCGCGAATTCGCAAAGAGCGAGGGCTCGACTTTCACATCGAAGTGGATGGCGGGATCAACCAAGAAACCGCCGCGCTGTGCCGTAAGTCGGGCGCAAATGTCATGGTTGCCGGAACCGCGGTATTTCACGCGTCGGACGCTGCAGAAGCGATCGCAGAGTTGAAGAGATAAGAGGGCTTTGGCGGTGGGGCGGTGCTTTGGGTCGGCCTGGTGGCTGCAATATCCGCGAGTCCCGCCAAGACGCATGCTCATCAACTTGAGGATCTTAATTGGGCTGCAGTCACGCGCGGGGCGGTCGACCCGCCAATGGCGCGATCAACCCCTCCTGCCTTAGCCGAACGGGAAGCTTCGGCCGACTCCTCCGGATTCATCCGCCATTGGCGGGTTGATCTTCTAGATCGACCTTTGCTGCCTTAGCTTGAAGCGTGCGCCAAGGCAGGATGAAGCTCAGCCCAATCGATTATGTTGCGTGATCTATCGTCGGTTGGGGCGCGCTTCAGCGTGGCCTCGCGCGGCTGCCATGTCCACGAGTTTGCTGAAGTTTGGCCCCACCGACTCTCGTCCTTACGGTTATTCGGTCTGTTCCTCCGGCTGTTCCTGGGTTGTCGCCTGGGGTGTCTCCGCCGATGCCTTCGTTCGCCCACCGCGTAGCCGGCTCAAACGTTCCGACTTGATCGACGCGAGTTTCTCGCGCTGGTCCGTCGTTAGGACTTCACCAATATCATGGTCGTATTGTTTGCGTCGGTCAGCCAGGTGCTGCCGCCGGGTCCGGGAATCAAGCGAGGCATCGTTCTTGATCCCTTGAGCGTCGTCCACGAATTTGTCGACGATCGGCTTTGCTTTGGCCTCTTCGTCCGGCGTGAGAGCGACATCCCTTTTCAGACGATTCAATCTTATTCGTTTCAGAGCCTCGGGACTGATCTTACGTTTTGCTTTAGCAGCCGTCTCAACGGTCTGCGGAGGTTTTCCGGCAGCCGCGTCTTGGGCGAGTAAAGCATTGTGAGACAAGCTCCAGATCGCAAAAGAAACAACAAGATATAATAATGATTTTATTTTCATATCTTAATTAACTAACAAGTTGGAATAAAGTTGCAATATTTATTTGAACGAGAGATCTGACTGTGAAATTGGACGGGACCGGTCGCAGCGACAGGGTGAGTCTTCGCCAATGCTGCGGCACAACAAGCTCTGTCCCCCTACAGCGTGCTCTAATGGACTTGAAATCCGTTTGCGGCGCCGATATGTAAAAGGTGCTGCGCCCCCTTCTGGTTGGAATGACGAAGCAGCGAGTATGGCCTACGCGAATGTTTTTTTAAGAGAGCGATCGTTTGGCAAAACGATGCGGCGAGACGCCTGGTGGGCTCAGCCGCTGGTAGTCTTTCTTGGGCTAGGGATTTTCATCGTTTACTCAACCTGGGCGGCGTTTCAGGGAATTAACTATTGGTGCAACCAGAATGGCGCGGACTACCTCTCTCCATTCTATTCGCCAGAGTTGTTCGGGAGCTCGCCTCACGCGATTTTCGGGCCCAAGCCGGGATGGTGGCCGGCATGGTTATTATTTTCGCCGGCGCTCCTGGTCTTGTGGGCGCCCGGTGGTTTTAGACTGACTTGTTACTACTATCGAGGCGCCTACTACAAAGCTTTCTGGGCAGACCCGCCTGCCTGTGCAGTTGGCGAGCCACGAAAAGGATATCTTGGTGAAAACGCGTTCCCACTCATCATCCAAAACATTCATCGATACTTTTTGTACATTGCATTGGTGTTCATCCTTTTTCTCGCACACGATGCTTGGAATGCGTTGTGGTTCACAGACGCTTCCGGAGCGAAGCATTTCGGGGTCGGCATCGGCTCAATCGTGCTGGCGTTAAACGTCATCTTACTAGGAGGATACTTGTTTGGCTGCCATTCGCTTCGTCACCTGATCGGCGGTTTCCTCGATGAAATTTCCAGGTCGCCAGCTTACGCCCGGTGTTACGCCTGTGTGAGCTGTTTGAATCGAAGGCATATGTTATGGGCATGGATCAGCCTTTTCTGGGTTGGATTCACCGACCTCTACATCAGGCTGTGTTCAGCAGGTATCTGGCACGACTGGAGAATCTTTTAAAAATGGCGTGCCGCAGCAGCGAAGTCTGCCTGCGTATCGCAAACTAAATACGTGGCCAATTACGAAACTGTTGAATTCGAAGTGCTGATTATCGGTGCGGGCGGAGCGGGCCTTCGCGCGGCTATTGAAGCGTCAGCTGGGGAGACCAAGGTTGGATTGATCTGTAAGTCTCTTCTGGGCAAGGCGCACACGGTGATGGCGGAAGGCGGGATTGCTGCGGCGCTGGCCAACGTCGACGATCGTGATAATTGGAAAGTCCATTTCGCGGACACCATGCGCGGGGGCCAGTACATCAACAATTGGAGGATGGCTGAGCTACATGCTTTGGAAGCGCCGGCCCGGGTTCGAGAGCTTGAAGCGTGGGGAGCCGTTTTTGATCGCACCAAAGATGGCCGCATTCTGCAGCGAAACTTCGGTGGTCATCGGTATCCGCGCCTTGCCCATGTTGGCGACCGCACTGGGCTGGAAATGATCCGCACGTTGCAAGATCACGGCATCCATCAAGGCATCGAGGTTTACATGGAGCACACGATTGTAGCGTTGCTAAAAGATGGCGAACGGATAGCCGGAGCGCTTGGATACGATCGGGAACGCGGGCGGTTCAAAGTTTTCAAGGCAAATGCGGTGGTAATCGCGACGGGCGGAATCGGCCGGGCCTATCGAATCACCAGCAACTCCTGGGAATATACCGGAGATGGGATGTCTCTGGCCTATCACGCCGGGGCGGAACTGGTCGACATGGAGTTTGTGCAGTTTCATCCCACTGGGATGATCTGGCCGCCGAGCGTAATGGGGATTCTTGTGACGGAAGGCGTTCGCGGAGAAGGGGGCATCTTGTGCAACAATCAGGGTGAGCGGTTCATGTTCAAGGATATCCCGGATAACTACAAATCGCAGACCGCAGATAACCCGGAAGAAGGCTGGCGTTACACTCAGGGTGATAAAGATGCCAGGCGTCCGCCCGAACTACTGACTCGCGATCACGTTGCTCGCAGTATCCTCAATGAAGTGAAGGCCGGTCGCGGGAGCCCTCATGGTGGAGTGTTTCTCGATATCGCCTGGATCAAAGAAAGGATTCCGAACGCAGCTGAGTATATTCAGAAGAAGCTGCCTAGCATGTATCATCAGTTCATGCAGCTCGCGAACCTTGATATTACCAAGGAGCCGATGGAGGTGGGTCCAACCACTCACTACATTATGGGTGGGATACGAGTGGATCCGGAAACTCAGATGTCCAATGTTCCTGGTTTGTTCGCAGCAGGTGAAGCGGCTGCTGGATTACACGGAGCAAATCGTCTTGGCGGTAATTCTTTGTCCGATCTGCTTGTATTCGGAAAACGGGCCGGTGAATTCGCTGCAAAGTTTGCGAAAGAACATGGCGCGGGTGCGATTGATGGTTCGCAAGTAGAGAGCGCCATAAGTGAATCGCTTGAACCATTCGACCGGGCGGCAAAAGGCGGCCACGATGGCGAAGGCCCATATCAAGTACAAAGCGATCTACAAGAAATGATGCAAAATCTGGTCGGCATTCTGCGGCGGGAAGAAGAAATGGCGCGAGCGCTTGATGAACTGGCCAAGCTCTGGAAACGCTCCGCAAGCGTGATTGCGCATGGCCACCGCGAGTATAATCCGGGCTGGCATACGGCGATCGATTTGAGACATCTCCTAACCGTCTCCGAGGCGATAACGCGTTCCGCACTTGAGCGTAAAGAGAGTCGGGGAGGACATTTTCGCGATGATTTTCCAAATAAGTCCGCTGCGGATGGGAAAACAAATGTTGTTATTCGAAAAGCGCGGGACGGCTCGATGAAGGTGGAGCGCGAACCGATTGCCGAAATGCCGCAACACCTGAAACAAGTCATCGAGGAAATGAAATGAAGACCGCTGTTTTCAGAGTCTGGCGCGGCGACGCAACTGGCGGGAAGTTTGTCGACTACCAGGCTGAGGTTTCCGAGGGAATGGTGGTGCTCGATGCGATTCATCAGATCCAGGCCACTCAAGCAAATGACCTTGCTTGCCGATGGAACTGCAAGGCAGGCAAATGCGGCTCTTGTTCAGCCGAGATCAATGGCAGGCCGAAGCTCATGTGTATGACCCGGCTGGATCAATTGCCGCTGGACGAGCCGGTAACGGTTGAACCGATGAAAGCTTTCCCGCGGATCCGTGATCTGGCCACTGATGTTTCCTGGAATTTTCGGGCGAAGAAAAAGATTAAGAAATTCAAACCGCGCGCGCCGGACGCTGCCGATGGTACGTGGCGGATGGCGCAGGCGGACATCGAACGGGTACAGGAGTTCCGGAAATGCATTGAATGCTTCCTTTGCCAGGACGTTTGTCACGTTCTGCGCGAGCACCAGAAGCACGAGGAATTCGTTGGACCGCGTTTTTTTGTGTTCGCGGCCGCCCTGGAGATGCACCCGCTAGACACCGAGGATCGGCTGGGCGAGCTCAAGCAGGCAGGGGGTATCGGTTACTGCAATATCACTAAGTGTTGCACAAAAGTCTGCCCGGAAAATATTACGATTACGGACAACGCTATCATTCCACTTAAGGAAAGGGTGGTGGACGAGTTTTACGATCCACTGGGGAAATTGTTGAAGTTGATTCGTCCAAGAAAGCAAAGCGGAGAAAGCCATGTTTGAGCTTAAACGACTGTCGAAAGAGGCTATTCCGGCGGCGCTCGAAAAGGCCTTGCGTTACAGGTTATTGAATCAGCCGGCTGAC
Source organism: bacterium (assembly GCA_046727495.1). Taxonomy (GTDB): domain Bacteria; phylum Verrucomicrobiota; class Verrucomicrobiia; order Chthoniobacterales; family JAFAMB01; genus JBKPBY01. The sequence continues at coordinate 19,381 of JBKPCS010000048.1, forward strand.
GCTGAAAGTATCTGCCACGACGTTCTGGCGATCGATCCGGAGAATCAGCAGGCCCTGGTTATGTTGTTGCTTGCATTAACTGATCGATTCGGAAGAGGGTACGCGGTCGGAGACACGGAGGCGAATCAAGTTTTACCACGGCTGCAGGATGAGTACCAGAGAGCCTACTATGCGGGCATTATTTGCGAGCGCCGAGCGAAGGCTCAACTGAACCAGGGGCGCCTCGGATCGGGTCACGACGCCTATGAGTACCTGCGGGAAGCGATGACCTGGTTCGAGAAAGCCGAGGCTGTCCGTCCTCCAAAGAATGACGATGCACTTCTGCATTGGAATGCTTGTGCCCGGCTGATCATGGGCAACCGTCTGACTTCGCGTCCGGAAGAGAGCGTCGACCTGCCGTTGGAATAAAGGACGTTAGCAGTGGCAACCGCTTCCCGTCTCGGCGAAGGAACGGTAAACGATGACGCTGTCGATCGATACCGATTGGGCACTGCTTTTTTGCAACTTTCGGACGGTTCGATTGTCAGTTCTTATGCAACCGAATGTAAATCGGCGGCAACAGGCGGCTTCGCTATGAAAAATACGTTCTTCGCCATCTTCCTTTCTTTGTTAGCGTTATCTGATGGCCGCGCAGAAAGTGCTATTCCTCCGGAAATTCCATTACGCGATTTCTTTCGTAATCCTGAGACAGCCGCCTACCAACTTTCGCCGAGTGGTGAATCGATTGCCTTCTTAAAGTCAGTCGATAGCCGGATGAACGTCTGGATTCAGCCGAGAGCAGGCGGCGAGGCGAAGCAGATTACCCACGTGAAGGATCGCGATGTCGCCGGTTATTTTTGGAAAGGAGACAAGTATATCGCTTATCTCAAAGACAATGGGGGTGACGAAAATTTCCACGTTTATGTAGCAGCCAGCGATGGCAGTAGTGAACGCGATCTAACACCATTTGACGGCGTCCGAGCCGACATCATTGACGACCTGCCGGATAACCCTACCGAAATGATCGTTGCTCTGAACAAAAGGAAAAAAGAAATCTTCGATGCGTTTCGTTTAAATGTTGTTGATGGAGAGTTGCAGCTCGTCGCGCAGAACCCGGGTTCGATAACCGATTGGTTGACCGATCACGACGGGAATGTCCGAGTAGGGATCTCGACAGACGGTGTCAATACCAGCTTGCTCTACCGGAAAACGGACAAAGATCCTTGGAAGACGATTATCACAACCAGTTTCAAAGAGAAATTCACTCCTGAGTTCTTTACATTCGATAACGAGAACCTCTACGGCATCTCAAATATCGGGCGAGATAAGGCGGCGGCCGTGGTGTTTGATCTGGATGGCGGAAAGGAAGCGAAGGTGCTCTATGAAAATCCGCAAGTTGATGTAGGGAAGCTGACTTATTCCAGAAAACGCAAAGTACTCCTGACCGCTTCCTATAGCACTTGGAAGCAGGAAAGAAAGTTCTTCGATCCGGTCGTTGAGCGAATTTACAAAACGATTCAAGAAAAGATTCCCGAGTATGAGGTGGGGCTGGTGTCGACCGATAAGGAGGAGGATCTTTTTGTTGTTGGAGCATTTAGCGATCGAACCCGGCCCGTTTTTTTCCTCTATGATGTCAATTCGGGCGAGCTGACCAAGCTTGCTGATAGCGCGCCTTGGCTGAAAGCGGAAGATCTAGCCGAGATGAAGCCGATTGAATACAAGTCGCGCGACGGGTTGACGATCCACGGATATCTGACCTTGCCTAAAGGAAGGGCGCCAAAGAATCTACCGGTTGTGGTCAACCCGCATGGTGGTCCGTGGGTCCGCGACCAATGGATATTCGATCCGGAGTCGCAATTTCTTGCGAATCGTGGATTTGCAGTGCTGCAAATGAATTTCCGAGGATCCACTGGATATGGTCGCAAGTTCTGGGAGGCGAGCTTTAAGCAATGGGGCCAAACGATGCAGGATGACATCACCGACGGAGTAAACTGGTTGATTGATCAAGGCATCGCGGATCCAAAGCGTGTCGCGATTTACGGCGGAAGCTACGGAGGTTATGCCGTTCTCGCTGGCATAACCAAAACGCCTGACCTATATGCAGCCGCTGTCGATTATGTCGGGGTATCGAATCTGTTCACATTCATGAACACAATCCCGCCCTATTGGAAACCGATGTTGGACATGTTCCACGAAATGGTCGGGGACCCGGAAAAGGATAAGCAACTGTTTCAACAGAATTCGCCGGTGATGAACGCGGACAAGATCAAGACGCCACTTTTTGTGGCTCAAGGGGCAAAAGATCCTCGCGTTAATATTAATGAATCAAACCAGATCGTAGACGCTCTGAAGAAGCGCGGCATAGACGTGGAGTACATGGTGAAGGAGAACGAGGGCCACGGATTCCACAACGAAGAGAATCGCTTCGCCTTTTACGAAGCGATGGAGAAGTTCCTGGAGAAACATTTGTCGCCGGAGAAAGGTTCATAGTAGGAAAGCAAGGCTTCGCGGCTCTTTTTCTTTAGAGCGTTGCCATCCTTGCGCGCCAAGTCCTCGGCAGATTGGTTCGGCGGGTTTGTCAACGGGCTTGCGATCCAACTAGCGAATCCTGCCAAAGAATATGGCGCGAATCACCTTGCCGTTTTTAAGTAACCGTTGAGAGTACGATTGACCCCCGATTGTTTCTTGAATCAAAACAATCAAACAAGGAAACCGAATGCCAAAACCAGATGAGAAATCGGCGTCGGAAGACCAGTTCCATTCCGACGGTCACAGCCGACGCGCATTCCTCTTGCGACTTGGTGCAGCCGGCATGGTGGCAGCGTCAAAACCGTTGTCAGGATTTGCGCGTAGCACTGAGCCGAAAACCGAACAGAGTAGCGAGCAAAGCACCCTGCCTGGATCGATTCCGGTAACGTTACGGGTAAATGGCCAAGAACACCGTATTCGAATCGACCCTCGAACTACGTTACTGGACTGCCTGCGAGAGACGCTCCATTTAACCGGTTCAAAGAAGGGATGTGATCACGGTCAATGCGGTGCATGCACAGTCCATATCAACGGCCGACGAATCAATTCGTGTCTGACCTTTGCTGCGATGCACCAGAACGACGAGATCACAACGATCGAAGGTATTGGTCAGCCTGGCCACCTTCATCCGATGCAGGCTGCGTTCGTTCAGCATGATGGCTATCAGTGCGGGTACTGTACTTCGGGCCAGATCATGTCGGCTGTGGCGTTGCTGAAAGAGCCGTGCGGTACTGATGATGCGGACGTGAAGGAGCTGATGAGCGGGAACATCTGCCGCTGTGGCGCTTATCCGAATATCCTCGCTGCGATTAAAGAAGTTCGCGGCCATATGAATGGAGGGACAGAAAATGCATCCATTTGAATTGATTCGGGCAACGGATGTTCCTCAGGCTCTGCAAAAGGCGGCGAACGGATCAGCGGCCCAAGCGGTTCGATTTGTTGCCGGCGGCACCACACTGATTGATCTGATGAAACTTGATGTCGAGCGACCTAGACAGGTGATCGACGTTAACGGGCTCCCGCTCAACAAAATCGACCTTTTGCCGGACGGCGGCCTCAAAGTCGGCGCGCTCGTCCGCAATTCCGATTTCGCGCACCATCCGAATGTCGTCCGAGACTATGCCGTTCTGTCGCAAGCGCTGCTTTCGGGTGCTTCTGCGCAATTGCGGAATATGGCAACAACAGGTGGGAACCTGCTGCAAAAGACGCGGTGCGTTTATTTCCGCGACACATCTTTGCCGTGTAACAAGCGCGAGCCGGGAAGTGGCTGTCCAGCGATTAAAGGGTTCAACCGAACGTTAGCAATTCTTGGTACCAGCGAGCACTGTATCGCTACTAATCCCTCGGACATGAACGTGGCGCTTACGGCGCTGGAGGCGACGATCCATCTTCAGGGGCCGAAAGGAGAGCGAAGTGTGCCGATCAACGAGTTTTTCTTACTGCCCGGAGATACGCCGCATCGAGAGACAGTGATCGAGCCAGGGGAGCTGATTACGTTTGTAACGTTGCCTCCTCCTACGGCCGGAAGCAGATCAGTTTATCTGAAGCTGCGAGATAGAGCTTCCTACGAGTTTGCTTTGTCTTCCGCTGCCGTCGTTGCCACTGTTAGCGGCGGGACAATCAGTCGTGCGCGTGTGGCCCTTGGAGGAGTCGGCACGAAGCCGTGGCGATCCTTTGAAGCGGAAGAAGCGTTGGAAGGTCAAGCGCCTACAGAGGAACAATTTCGATCGGCGGCGGAGGCGGCACTGCAGGCAGCTCGTCCGCAAAGCATGAACGGATTCAAGGTCGAGCTGGCCAAGCGCTGTTTGGTACGTGCGCTCAAGCTAGCCACCAAAAATGCCTAGAATTTTACTTCCTGGAGAACACCATGGCTCAAGAAGCGAATTCAGTTCCCGCCATCATTGGGACGGCGGTGCCTCGCGTTGACGGACCGCTCAAAGTCAGCGGCGGCGCGAAGTATACTTCAGATTTTTATTTTCCCGGAATGATTTATGCCGTGCCGACAAGCTGCACCATTGCAAAAGGAAAAATTACGAAGATCGATACTTCGCAAGCGGAGAAAATTCCGGGGGTCGTCACGATTCTGCATCGAGGAAACATCGGCAAGTTGTACCGAGCTGCACCGGACATGACTTTCAGCGCTTATATCGATGAACACCGTCCGCCATTCGACGACGATGTAATTTACTACAGCGGACAATATGTAGCTCTGGCTGTGGCTGAAACATTCGAGATCGCTCAGGCGGCAGCTGCGGCTATCCGAGTTTCTTACGAGCAGGAAGAGCCCAACGTTGCCGAACACCTGGAGCTGGAAGGCAAACCGACTCCTGGCAGTACTCGGGGCGATGCGGAGAAAGCTTTCGCGTCGGCCCCGGTGAAGGTCGACGAGACGTACGTCACACCAGTCGAAACACATAATCCGATTGAGCTTCATGCGTCTGTTGCTGTCTGGGACGGCTCTAAATTTACTCTCTACGAGACCACGCAGGGAGTTGTGAACCATCGGGCTGTGATGGCGCAGGTACTTGGAGTACCAAAAGAGAATATCCAAGTAATTTCCCGTTTTCTCGGTTCAGGTTTTGGCGGCAAACTTTTCCCATGGGCCCACTCCACTTTGGCGGCGGCTGCCGCCCGCAAGCTCAATCGCCCGGTGAAACTGGTTCTGAGCCGGCGATCGATGTTCACCAACGTCGGGCATCGTCCGTTGACTCAGCAGAGAGTGAGGTTGTCAGCGACGCCAGATGGGAAATTGGTTTCGTTTCAGCAGGACTACATCAATCACACTTCGATTCTGGACAGCTATGAAGAAGATTGCGCAGAGGCAACGCCCTATCTTTATAGCGTGCCGAATCTGAGCATCACATCCGGATTGGCTCGCCGTAACGTCGGAACGCCAACTGCGATGCGCGGTCCCGGGGCGGTACCCGGATTGTTCGCGACCGAGTCTGCGATGGATGAGCTGGCCGTCAAGCTGAACCTGGATCCAGTCGAATTGCGGTTGCGGAATGAGCCGGAAAAGGATGAAAGCAACGGGCTTCCATTTTCTTCCCGACATTTTCAGGAGTGTTTAAAGGTGGGCGCTGAGAAATTTGGCTGGTCAAAGCGCACGCCGGCTGTCGGTTCGATGCGACAAGGGGACTTGATATTGGGATGGGGAGTAGCTGCTTGCTCTTGGGTAGCTGATCGCTTTCCTTGCGAGGCCAGGGTTGAGCTCAAACTTGATGGCTCGGTCCGCGTAAGCTGTGGAACGCAAGATATCGGCACGGGCACTTACACGATCCTTGCGCAGGTGGTAAGCGCCAAGACTGGTCTGCCATTAGACAGAATCGAAGTCGTTCTGGGAGATTCTTCACTACCGGCTGGACCGATTTCCGGTGGCTCAATGGTAACCGCCTCGGTTATTCCGGCTGTGAGCGAGGCGTGCGATCAAGCGATCTCAACTCTCTTGTACACCGCTTCCAAGACCCCCGGTACGCCGTTTCTAGGCAAGGCGGTCGAAGAATTGGCTTTGACCAATGGTAAAGTCCACGAAAAGAAAGGAGCTCCAGAGAGTGGCATCCCGTGTGATACATTGCTCAAACAAGGGAATTTTGGTGAAGCCGTTGGCCAAGGCAAATCGGAAGGGACATTCCTAGATCAAAAGCCCACTCACTCGATGCATTCTTACGGCACCCACTTTGTTGAGGTGATGTGGGATCCTGAAATCGCCAGGCTGCGGGTTAGCCGCGTTGTCACGGTTATCGATGCGGGCAGGATTATTAACCAGCGACCGGCTCGTAACCAGATCGAAGGGGCGATTGTTATGGGGATCGGAATGGCGCTATTCGAGGAGACGCACTACGACGCTCAAACCGGGCATCCGGTTAACAGTAACTTAGCCGACTATTGCATGGCGGTTCATGCGGACACTCCGAATATCGATGTTACGTTCCTGGGCTATCCTGACCTTGTTCTGAATGAATATGGAGCGCGCGGGGTCGGGGAAATCGGGTTGGCCGGTGTCGCGGCGGCAATCGCTTCAGCCGTTTATCACGCGACTGGAGTTCGCGTTCGTAAGCTGCCGATAACGATTGAGGATTTGCTGATGGTATAGCTTGTAGGGCGGCAGGCCCTGCCGCCAGTGTGCAAGGCGTAGTAGCCAACGGGTTTCGGCGGCAGGGCCTGCCGCCCTACAGCGAATCGCCTCAATGAATCCGAATGAAGACGTATGGGCTGGCTTGGAGGAAACCTTTTTAGGCAGGGTCCCGTCCTCCAGCCGTCTCTGGATACGAGCTGGCAGATTCAGCCGGCACAATAGATCAATGCCCTTCAGGCTGCCGGAGGGTAGAAGATGCGGGCGAAAGCCGCGCCTGGGGTGGCCGACGGGACTCGAACCCGCAACAACCGGAACCACAATCCGGGGCTCTACCATTGAGCTACGGCCACCATTCAGACAGAGGACACCCAACGTAGCCTAAGTTGTTAGTCCGCCAAGCAGATTTTAGGTTCTGCGCCGCGAAATCGAACCTTATCCAACCTTTTCCGTCGGGCAATCCCGAGCTATGAGAATCGTTGCAATTAGCCCGCTCTCTACCTATGATTCCACGCTCACATCGCCCCGGAAGTGCACGGATCAGCCAAACTGCCTTGCAGCCTACTCTTCATTTTTTTCCAGCTCGCATGGTTCCTGCCTATCGGACGAATGTTCGCCCAGTTTGTTGCTCAAGAGCACCCGGTACAACGCGACGAAATCAGGATTGGTATGTCTTCCTCTCAGACCGGACGAAGCGGATTTGTGGGTGAAGCAATAAAGAGAGGATGCAAGGCGTATTTTGCCAGAGTAAATCGGGAAGGGGGAGTGTTCGGGCGAAAGCTGGTACTAGTATCGTATGACGATCGGAATGAACCGCTGGAAGCCGTGGCTAATACCCAGCGTTTGATCAATGCAGATCGGGTTTTCGCATTGATCGGGTTTAACGGGACAGCGAATTGTCGAGCCGTTCTGCCAATGCTGAATGACGCTCGCGTCGTTTTAGTAGGGCCGGTAACTGGTGCTGCGGGAATGCGTGACCCTGTGCAAGAGATGGTGTTTAACACGCGGCCGAGTTATCAAGAAGAGACAGAGACATTAATTGACCGCATGGTTTCTGACCTAAAGGTTACTCGGATCGCAATTCTTTGTCAGCGGGACAATTTTGGAGAAGGGGGCAAAATGAGCACTATCAAGGCGCTTGAGAGCCGTGGGCTAAGTTTGGCGGCCGAGGGTTGGTTTGTTCGCAATTCGCTGGATGTCCAGGAGGCATTGAAGGTGATCGTTGCAGCCAAGCCGGAAGCGGTCGTGATGTTTGGAGGTTACAAGGCTTGCGCGGAGTTTGTTAGGAAGGCAAAAGTGATGGGGCTCGAAAAGATCCCATATTGTCTCCTTACTTCTGCAGCGACCGAGGATTTCATAAAACTCCTCGGTGATCAAGCCGACGGAACGCTGATTCCCGAAGTTGTTCCTTCACCGCTGGACGCATCTCTGGAATTGGTTCGCAAGTATCAGGCGGATATGCGGGCAGCCGACGATCAGAATTTCGATCATGGCAGTTTGGAGGGTTACCTTGATGCGCTCGTCCTAACCGATGCGTTGCGGCGCGCCGGCGAGAATTTAACCCAAGAAACGTTCGTTCATGCCCTTGAGACGACGGATCTGGACTTTGGCGCATTTCGCGTGCGTTTCCCTCCTAAGTCACATGATGGGAACGATAAAGTTTTTTTGACGAGAGTGAAGAGCGGGCAATTGGTAAAAATAGATAAGGTTTCCTGGTCAGACTTCGGGAGGTAGTAGTGCGCGAGCGCTGGAATGATCGTAAAGGTTCCGGGATGTTGCCGAGCGGCGTGCTGACGATCCGTTCCAAGATACTCCTTTTTTCTGTTGTCATTGGAGCATTGATTTTGGCGACTCTGGCGATTGTCGCGTATACGTTATCGGCGAATGCTCTCCGACGGGTTCGACTGGATGGATTCCAGTCTCTCAGGACATCGCTTTCTCAAAGCGTCCAGACATTCATACTCAACGAGCGAAGAGAGAATGCGGCGCAGTCAGATGTGCAGACCTTCCGCTACGCGGTCAGCGAGTTATCCGGAGGCTATCGTAACCTGGTCAAGGAGCTTGAGTCGACCGGCTTTCCGGTGAATGACCAGTTTCTGGGGATGATCCACCAGGATCTGCAACGCGCCTATGAAAGCGGGCCAATGGCCGCTCTTGCGCAGATCGGAATCACAACCGGGAGCTTTGACGAGTTTGCCGGGCTCAGTCGGGAAGCCGCGATTCTACAATATGTGTATATCGTGAAAAACCCGGCTACTTCGGGTGGAAGATCTTATACGAGCTCGACCGATGAGATTTCGAACAGCGACAATCTTCCGCCCGACTTCAGGATGGCATTCGCCAAGACGACGTTCGCGCGGGCGATGGAACGGTATCAGCCGCTGTTTGAAACGCTCGAGCGACGCAGCAAATACTTCGACTTGGTGCTGATCGATGACCAGGGAAACGTTGTCTATACGTTTGACCAGACCTGGGACTTCGGCACGAACGTCCTGACCGGCTGGCGCAACCATTCCAATCTTAAGAAGGTATTTTTGAGCACTTGGTATGCTCCGACCGAAAAAGGTGATCCAACGTCAGGAGACCAAGTTTTAGTGACCGATCTTGAACGTTATCCAGCGACCTACGGAACGCCGATGATGTTCTTAGGCTCTGCGATTAACAATCGTTTGGGCGGCCGGCTGGGAGCCATTATCCACAAGATCTCAGGAAGCGCTTTCACGGAAATGGTCACATTTGATGGCCGATGGGAGGCCGTCGGTCTGGGAAAAACCGGGGAAGCTTATATTGTAGGCCCAGACCGAAGACTTCGAACGGAGTCCCGTTTTGTTTCGGAGTTGCCGGCAAAAATGGTAACTTCGTCGTTCAGCCTGAACGGAGTCAAGGGACCGCCTACCGCAATTCTTGGCCCGGTGCTGCAGAATCGGGCAGTCGAAAATCTCTATTCCAGAGACCTGCTTGCGAATGCCGGTACAGTGACCTTTTACGATGATCTGGGCAGAGAAGCGCTTGGTGTTTTCGCGCCGCTCGAAATTCCGGGTCTTGACTGGGGCTTAGTCGTGAAAATCAGTACCGACGAGGCGTTTGCGCCGGCAACGCAACTGACCCGCCTCATTGCGGCGGCGGGCGTTATCATTCTTTCGCTGGCCGTTCTTGGAGCGCTTTGGTTCGGGTACTTTCTGGCGCGGCCAATTGGAGAACTTGTTAGCACCGCAGAAAAAATCGGAGCGGGAGATCATACGGCGCGCGCCACCGTTTCCAGCCGCGATGAAATCGGGTTTCTGGCTGAGCGTTTCAACTCGATGATCGACCAGGTCGAAGAACGCAACCAGCACTTGCGTAAGATTCTTCAGACGGTAAAAGAGGGGCTTTTCTTAATGGGACCCGATCTGGTGATTCAGCCCGGCTATTCCCGGGCGACCGAAGAGATCTTTCAACGAAAGATCGAAGGCATGAATTTCTTAGATCTATTCGGAACCGACACGATTTCTCCGCACACTCTTTCAGCGACAAGGCATTATCTGGAGCTGTTGCTCAATCCGCGGATCAAAGAAAAATTGATTCAGCAGACCAACCCCTTGAGCGAGGTAGAGTATCGTATCAGCGATCCGCAAGGAGCGACGCACACAAAGTTTCTGGAGTTTCGTTTTAATCGTGTTGTCGAGGCTGGCAAAACAGTGCAGATCATGGTGACTGTTGTTGACGCGACGTCTCGTATTGCGCTGGGCAAGCAGATTCGGGAGAACGAGGCCAGGGCTCGGTCCCAGATCGAAATGTTGTTCGGAATTCTGCACGTCGAACCAAGCTTGTTGGCCGAGTTTGTCCGAAGCGCGGACCTAGAGATCAGCGGGATGCTTGGGTTGCTCGAAGCGCAACACTACGAGAGCGACATGGCTGAATCGGAAGCGGAGCGCTCGAACCGGTACACGCAGCTGCTCAACAAAATCTCCCGATCGATCCATTTAATAAAAGGAAACGCTGGTATGCTTAGGCTTTCCTATTTCGAGAGCCTGGCTAACCAACTTGAGGAAAGACTCGTTGCTCTGCGAGGACAGCCGAATCTCACTGGCGAGCAGTTTCTACCAGTTACCAGCGGGTTGGCTTCTTTACTCGAGCAGACAAAAATGGCTGAGGAGTTGCTTACTCGGCTATTTTCAAAAGAGTCGGGCCAGACTGAGGGGCAGATCGATTTTAAACCTCTGGCCGACCTTGCCAGGGAGATCGCGGATCGGACAGGGAAGAAGGTGAGGGTTGAAGTCGATGTTCCGGCGGAAATCGGGAAGCTGTCGGACCGATTACGTGAACCGGTCCAGGCATCGCTGGTACAGTTGGTCAGGAACGCAGTAACTCACGGAATAGAGACGCCGACCGAACGTCTGGCCCAGAAAAAGGACGCGACCGGCGTGATTCAGATCCTGGCTGGATCGAAAAACGGTCGGGGCGGGAAAAGGCTCTGGTTCATGGTTCGAGACGATGGTCATGGAATTAGTTATCGCGTATTGAAAGAGCGGGCGGTACAACTTGGGTATGCCAGCATGAAAACGATCGATTCATGGACTGAGCGCCAACTCATTGAGCTTTTGTTTGATCCTGGCTTCACCACCATGGATTCGCCAACAATGGATGGGGGGCGTGGCATAGGATTGGATGCTGTGCGTGATGTAGTGAGAAGAGCAGGAGGCTCTCTCAGACTTTCGGCAGAAGAAGGTAAGTTCTGCCAAGTGCGTCTAGACATTCCGACGACATGAAACTTCTTATCGTTGACGACTCGAGCGTCGTAAGACGCGCAATCGAGCGCGACCTTGAATCGGGAGAGATCACCGAAGTCGATCAAGCCGCGACCGGTGAAGAGGCTGTTCGGCTATATGCAGCAAAGCAGCATGACGTGGTGACTCTTGATATTACGATGCCCGGAATGGACGGATTGACTTGCCTCGACAAGATCATCGAGATCAATCCGGAAGCGCGGGTATTAATTATTTCAGCCTTACGGGATAAGGCTACGGCGATCGACGCGGTCAAGCGGGGAGCGAGCGGGTTTCTTTGCAAGCCGATTAATCCATCTGAACTTAAGGAGGCGTTCCAGCTACTGATCGAAGACTAGGTACACTGGTGTCCGTTGCACAGAAGTATTATTCGTATGCAGGACCAAGATATTGAGGTATTCATTGCAGGCGCTCGCAGATACTTCGAGTCGCTCGGCTCGGAGTTTTCGGTTCTGATCGAGCCGCCTTTCCTCAAAAAAGACAATAGACCCTTTCTTGAGCTGACCGGTATGATCGACATTTCGGGCCAGGCTCACGGAGCCGTCGGATTTACTGCTACACGGGCGATGCTCGAAAGCATTCTCAATTCGTTGCACGAGGACTGGATAGATCAAGATGCCGCATCTGACCTGGTCGGCGAGATTGCCAACACCCTTAGTGGAAACGCGCGAGAAGAATTCGGCAGCGACTTCAAGATCTCAGTTCCGGTGGTATTGAGAAACGAGGAGGCCGCCGTCCGATTCCCCAAAGAGAATCGGAACTATGTAATTCCGGTCATGTGGCGCGGCGAAAGGGCGTACCTGTTAGTTTCGGTTCAGCGTACTCGGTAGTGGTAGCAACGAAACGGCGATACGGCGAGGGGCGATACGGCGAGGATGGGACGGTGTGGGGCCGTCAGAGGTGAGAGGTGAGAAGTGAGAATGCTGGCCGGGAATCCAGAAGTTCGAAGTTCCACCTTCAAGATTCTGGCTTCTAGCTTCGAGATTCCGGGATTTCCTCGCCTGCTATCCGGACTTGGCTGCCCGTAATTGGTAGTTGGGAAATCGGCTTTTCAGTTCGGATAACGTCTTTGTTGCCTGGGGTTCGTCACCTGCTTTTTGAAACGCTTGATACGCTCTTTCTAAGGCGCGGGGTGTCACATCGGGATCCTCGTAAAGCACAGCGACACTCATATACGATTTTGCGGCGTTTTGGTAGTTGCCCCGGGCTTCTTCAACTTCACCGATTTGCATCCGCGCGTCGGCGTTCCATTTGCCTTCAGGCTGCAGAGTCAACGCCTGTTCCGCCGACTTCGTAGCAGAGTCCAGGTCCTTTAAACCTAGCTGCGCTTTGCTCAGCACGAGAAAACCTTGGGCGCGCTCGGCTGGTTCGGTAACCAGCGTCAGATAATGATCACTGGCTTGCTTGCCATCTTGAAAGTTACTCAATTCGTTACAGGAACGAGCCAGGATGTACCAGGTCGCTTTATCCACTTTATCTGGTCCGGCACTCTTAGTGACCAGGGCCAGATATTTCGCAGCGCCGGTAAAATCTTTCTCATTGTAGTATTCGCCTCCCAACCAGCGACAAACGTCAGTGACCAAAGCTGCTTGTTGGGGATCTTTTTCGACGAACGCATCGATCTCTTTCGCCGTTTCCGCTTTCTTGTTCAGATGCTGATAACCCAGCATCAATCTAAGAGAAACGCGCTGAGTGTACTCGGCTGGATTCAGTTCACGAGCTTTGATTAGAGGGTCGATAGCGTCCGCGAAATGTTTAGCTTCAAACGCAGACCAACCGATCCAATAGTAGGCTTGCGGGGCGCCGGCACCGTTCGGATATTCCTTCAGCAACTGGCGAAATGTCGCGGCCATCTCCGGATAAGCGGCCTGTTGACCTAGCGTCAGGCCCTTTTGCAGCATCGCTGTTTCTCGCTCTGCACAGGCCGGGTAGTTGGAAATGATTTTCCCAAAGTCCGCGACCGCCGCCGAGAAATTCTTGGAGTCCTGGTAGAGTGTAGCTCGCTTGAACAAAGCCTTCGGAGCCATTGGGTGCTTGGGAAATCGGTCGATCAGTCCGGAGAAAGCCTTGATTGCTCCTTGCGAGTCCTTAATCTGAACCAGGGCATAGCCTTCGGCGTAGTAGCAATCGGCTTTGTATTGATCGGGCAGAGACGAATTGGTGAGCTCATGATAAAGCCTTGCTGCAGGTTCGAATCGGTTCTGTTGAACGAGAGCCTGGGCTTTCAAAAGTTTCGCCTTGTCCGCGCGGTCCCTGGCAGGGCCTGTTGCGAGGTAAGTATCTACTTCGTTGATCAGAGTAGGGTCCTTGATCGCGTCGAGCGAGACTAGCCGCTGGTACCGCGCGTCATAGGCTTCGGGCGTATTGGAGTACTGTCGAATCAATTGGTTGTAGATCTCTAACGCCTTTTGGTGCTTGCTTAGTTGCCGATAAGAATTCGCGACGAGCAAAAGCACACTTGGTTTCGTCTCGTCGTTAAGCGAGTTGACGTTCTTGGCGAATGAATCGAGGACCTGAGAAAACTTGTCTCCCTCATACTGGAGTTTCATCTGTTCCAATTGAGCGACCTGCTTCCATTTTCCCTCTGCATTCAAAGCGATCGCGGTTTTGAAGAGCTGATCTGCTTTGTCCTTTTGCTTTAAGTCAGCAGCCAGAATCCCGGCTCTGGTCAAGGCTTCGGCGCGTACCTGTGTTTTCAGGGCGCTGTTTCCGAGGTCTTCAAATAGGTCGAGTGCTTGCTGTTTCTGATTATTTTCGAGCGCGAAATAAGCCAGAGAAAGCCGTGCCGCATCTCGGTAAGGATTTTTGTCTTTTGTTTTAGCAACATCTTCGTAGGCCGTTTTGGCACCCGACTTCTGATTGCTCAACTCTAAGCATTTCGCCTGGTAGTACCGCGCCGTCAGCTTGACTTCGGGAGACTTGGCATTGTCATACGCTTTCTCATAAAGCGAAGCGGCGTCCGGGTAATCTTTCTCATCGAATGCTCGAGACGCTAGCCGGAATGCAGCACTTCCAACAAATTCCCCGCCGCTGCCGCTGTTGATGAGCATGCGGTAAGTATTGAGGGCCGGTAATTCTTGACCGAGATGAGAATAAGAATCCGCTAGCCGATACATTGCCGAAGCGCGACCGGAATCGTTAGCGAATTGGCCTAGATACTTCTCATATTCAGGTACGGCCAGGTCATACATTTTCCGAATGTATAGGCCGTCCGCGATAGCAAGTTGGGCCTTAGCTGGATCGCTTCCACCTTCTGCGCTCTCCTTTTGGCCTGGCGCCAGGCGGATTTCGTCTTGCGTCTGATCTTGTGGTTTTGAGTCCGGTTCAGCTGCGCTGCCTTTCGAGGATCTTGCATCCGGTTCGACTTTGCGCGGGCGCGCCGCCTCTTCAGCGGAGGGGAGGCGCTCATTTAGAATTGAATTCTCCTCCGGGAGAACCGGTTGTGCTCTGGGAGCCGTACCCGGACTGGGGGTTGGGGCGACGGGCAACGCTCGCCGTACCTCTTGACCCTGGAGCATGAATGCCAGGCTCATGCTGCAAACAACCAATCGCCAAACGCGCATCATTGATCCGGTTTACCCGTCGCAAACGCGACGTTCCAGATGTCGGCCTGGCGGCAAATGTCGAGCACATCAACGATGTGCTTATAGTCGACGCTCTGATCGCCTCGGACAATAACGGCCTGGTCTGGATAGAGCTGAGAGAGTCTCTTGAGTTGTTCCAGCAAATCCTGAGGGCTCTTTTGCTGACGATTCACAATGATTGTTCCGTTGGAGGTCACGTTTACAACGATCTGGCCAACATAAGGCTGCTGTTCGTTGGCTTTTGTCGCCGTCGGCACTTTGACGTCCAATTCGTTCTCGCTGAGCGCGAAGTTCCAGGTCACGATGAAAAATACGAGGATGACCAACAGAATATCTACCATTGGCGCAATCATGAACCCCAGAATCCGAGGTTCCGCATGTTTGCGAAAATTCATTTCAGATTTTTACTAAACCTCGTCGCCTTCCAGGATCCGGGATCGCTCTGGTCTGCGAAGTTGCTGTTGCGACGTGATCACATTTACGATGTGCGATGTCGCAGACTCTAGTTCGGAGAGCATCGAGCCAACTTTTCCTCGAAATACAGAATAGAACGCCATGGCAAGGATACCGATAATAAGACCGGCCGCAGTGGCTACAAGCGCTTCGGAAACTCCTTGGGCAAGAAGTAGCGGGCGCGGCTGACTCGTGTTGCTGGCAAGAATTCCGAAGGAATGAATGATTCCGACAACCGTTCCGAGCAGACCCAGCATCGGAGAAAGCGTTGCGATATCCGCCAGATAAACGACCCGATGGTTTAGACTACTGGCCACTCGTGTACCCTCCGTTTCGGCGACTTCTCGGATTGCGTCCGGGGTAGCGGCAGGGTTCTTTGTAATGAACTCCAGTGTTCGCGCTGTAATACGCGCGATCGCTTCAGAGTGACGATTCGAGACGGCGATCAGTCCAAGGTAGTCGCGTTTCCGGAGCAGAGCTTCGGCCGTGTCCATAAACCGGCGGGTTACGACGGTTCCTCGCCGCAGGCTGAAGAGACACGCGAAGATCAGGGCCACGAGTATCAAAGAAGCGAAACCCAGCGGCCACATAACCCATCCTCCTGCCTGGAGAAGCTTAAGCAATGTTGCCTGTGGAGTTTGGGTGGGCGGTGCTGCTCCGGCCTGAGCCAGCAGCGGTATCAACCAAGGGCCAAACGGATTCATGCCTTTTAAGCTGGTACTTAAATGCACCTGGAGAGGAAGTGCAAACGAAGCGTTAGGCCTTTTGTGTTTGGCGTTCGGCGAAAAATCGGCTGTCGTCGCGGCTAACACACGCACGAGTCCGGCAAACGCCGGATAAAGCTTAGCCCCACCGATCATATCGGTTGGTTCAATCCTGGAGCCATGCAGCATCAATCGCCAAACGCCGAACGCCAAACGCGAAACGCCAAACGCCCCCGGGTAGACTTGGCTCGCTCCACGCGGTATCCTTTTTCAAGTGGAAGCTGTTTATCTGAGCGAAAAACCGGACCCCAACGAAAAGTTGCGCGATGTACCGCATAAGCCGGGAGTCTATCTGATGAAGGATCGGTTGAATCGGGTGATCTACGTCGGCAAAGCTCGAGATCTGCGTAAGCGGCTAGCACAGTATTTTACGCCGTCGCGGCGGTTGGTAGCGGATTTGAAGACGCGGGCTTTATTGGACAGCGTCTGGGATTTCGAAATTCACACGGTGCGCAGTGAACCGGAGGCTTTACTTCTCGAGGGGAAGCTAATCAAAGAATTTCGCCCGAAATACAACATCAGCTTTCGAGACGACAAACGGTTCCTGCTGGTCAAAGTCAATCTTGCGGATCCGATCCCCCGTTTTCAGCTCACCCGGATCAAGAAGGACGACGGCTGCCGCTATTTTGGTCCGTTCGCGCACTCCGGCGCGTTGCGTACGACGCTGCGCTGGATGAAGAAAAAATGGGGTCTGCGATCTTGTCGTGTGTTTGAGCCAAACGAGCTCGACTACAAGCGGTGCATGGACCACATGATAAAGAATTGTTCAGCGCCCTGCATTCGAAAGGTTTCGTTGGAAGAGTACAAGTCGCGCGTTCTTGAGGCGTGCGAATTCCTGGAGGGACAAAGTCAGGAGTTCCTCAAGCAGATAGAGCAGGAAATGACGTCGGCAGCCGAGAAGCTGCAGTTCGAACGGGCCGCCGAACTGAGGAACGTTCTGGAAGATTTGCGCCGTACAACAAAGCCGGTCCGGCGTTTCACCAGAGGTTCCCTGCCGACTACTGTGAATCCCGAGGCGGATTTACAGACGTTGTCAGAGGCATTGCTCCTTCCAGGGCCTCCTGCCGTTATGGAGTGCTTCGATATCTCCAATATCTCTACAACCCATGTTGTCGCCTCAATGGTCTGCTTTCGAAACGGTGTGCCGGATAAAGCGAATTACAGAAGGTACCGGATCCGGACGGTGGAGGGACAGGACGATTTCGCCAGTATGGCGGAAGTGGTTCGTCGCAGGTACTCACGTATTCTTCTGGAAAACCGGGAGGCCGCGCCGGAGATAGCGGAATTCAGCCAGGAAAGTCCGAACGACGCGCTTCATCGAATCGGACAGCAGGCTTCGGAGCGGTTTGTGCGTTTGCCTGACCTGATCATTGTAGATGGCGGGAAAGGACAGCTGAGTGCTGCATGTAAGGAGTTGCAACGGCTTGGCCTTCACGAAATACCGATCATCGGGCTGGCGAAAGAGTTTGAGGAGATTTACCGGCCCGGGCGCGCCTTGCCTTTGCAATTGCCGAAAGACTCCGGCGCACTGCAAATCCTTCAGCGAATTCGTGATGAAGCGCATCGGTTCGCGAACGCGTATCATCAACTGCTGATGAAGGAGCGAATCGCGGAGAGCTTGCTCGACGATTGCCCGGGCGTTAGCCAGAGTCGCAAGCAGGCCCTTTTGAAACACTTCGGTTCAGTCGACCGTCTGCGCAAAGCGCCGGTCGAGGAGATTGCCCAGGTAGAGGGGATTGGCGAAAAACTCGCGGAGACGATCAAAGGCTTCCTCAATCGCTAAAAGAAACGCCTGGAACGCCGCGATCGCCGGGAACGGAGAATCAGTATCATTTGCGTGTACGAGTGAGTCACTCCTCCGGCACCCCAGGCCTCGCCAACTGGTCGGCCTTCCTTTCACGGCGACCGCGGCGTTCCCGGCGTTTAAAACCGCTTGCGTTGCCTCGATGCTGTGGTAGCCACCTCCATGGGTTATCGGCTCATAGCGGGCAGTTGTTTGATCACGATTGCACTTGCTCCAATAGCGGATTCGCAAGAGACGGCCATTAAACCAAGCTGGGAAACGCAGCGGCAAGCAGCCACCTATGTGCTTTCGATTCCCGCGCCCAGAGGCCAGGTTGCAGATCGCAATGGCGTTCCAATGGCTCAGACCAGGGTGAGCTATAATTTGAGCATTGTCTTCGCTACGCCGCTCGATTTTTCCGATCAACAAATTGCCGATTTCGTGAATCGCCAAGTCGCTGTCGCCCGCGGGCTGACCAAGCGCCCGATTGATGCTTCGGTAGAGGCCGCGATTCAACATTATCGGAATCGAGGGGTTATACCGTTTGATATCGCCACTGACCTTCCTCAAGAGGAGGTGAGTAAGCTTCAAGGGAAGCTTCCGAACGGACTCGTGTTGCGTCCAACATACACCCGCACGTACCCGCAGGGTCACGTTGCCGGTCACGTAGTCGGGTATACCGGGCGCCTTGGGCGCGGCAGCACCAGAGTGCTGCAGACCAATGATCCGCTCTGGCCGGATAGTGAAGGTCGCGAAGGACTGGAGCAGACTTTTGATGATCAGTTGCGCGGTAAGGCCGGGCAATTGACTCTGACCTTCGACAAAGACGGAAATAAAACGGGAGAAAGGATCTCTACGCCCCCGGAACCGGGGTACAACTTGGTCACTACGATTGATCTCGACCTTCAGAGCGAAGCCGAGCGGATCCTCCAAAAAAGAGCGAAACGCGGTGCAATCGTCGTGATCGATCCGAACACGGGCGAGATTCTGGTGCTGGCTTCCTGGCCAACCATTAACCCCAATGATTTTGTGCCTGCGATTTCGCAGGAAAAATTCGCGAAGATACAAAGCGATCCAAATATTCCGATGCTACCTCGTGCCTATCGGTCTGCTTATCCTGCCGGCTCGACATTCAAGGTCGTCGTTGGGGTTGCCGCATTCGAGAGCCATACGATTGAACCGTCTGATGAGTTCGATTGTCCGGGGGCACTGGAGATCGGAGACCGAGTATTTCATAACTGGAGAAAGGGAGATCGGGGGGATCTGAATTTCAAACAGGCCTTAGCACAGTCATGCGATACCTGGTTTTATCGAGTAGGACAGAAGATAGGTGCGCCGACGATGGTAGATTGGGCGCTCCGGCTCGGACTGGGAAAACGCACGGGCATTCTTCTGAACGGTGAGGCGGAAGGTAGGATTCCGACGCAAGAATACATGCAGCAGACGTATCATCGCCATTTCATGGGTGGCGACGTTGCTAATTTCGCGATAGGGCAGGGAGATATACTTGTTTCTCCATTGCAAATGGCGCAAGCGGTGGCCGCCATCGGCAACGGCGGGATCGTGTACCAGAGCCGGATCGTGCGCCAGGTGCAAACGCTAAACAACGAAATTGTTTACAGTTATAGTCCACGAGCAAAAGCGATTTTGCACCTGGGCCAGGTGACGATTGAAGAATTGCGGCACGGTATGACAGCCGTGGTCAGCGACGGTACCGGCGGGGCTGCTGAACTTAAAGGTGTGAAGGTCGCGGGAAAGACCGGTACCGCCCAATGGGGGCCCAAAACTAAAGAACGAACCGCTGCCTGGTTTGCCGGGTTTGCGCCGGCGGACAAACCGCAGTACGCCTTCGCTGCGCTCTATGAGGGAGCGCCAGGAGAAAAGGCGCATGGCGGTGAAGTCGCAGCCCCGATGATAGGTGAACTTCTCCGTGGGGTATTCGGCGACGAATCTAAGAAGGGCAAAGACGAATCCGATCAATCAGATGAGGATTCGATGGGGCAGGATCAAAGTGATTAGGGAATACAGGATATAGAAGACGGGAGATGGGAGTGACAAGAGAGCGAAGTGTTCTCGGTTCTTCCGTATTTCGTCTTCCGTATTCTGCCTCCTGCCCCCTAACAAAAAGGGGTTGCAGCCTTCCGGCTTTGCGTTGAGGCTGGCCTGAAGTATGAAGAAATGGATCTCCCTCGCAGCCCTATGGATGTCGTCCGCGATCGTTGTCTATGCGCAAGACAATAGCGCGAACTCTGCGCCAACCGGCCAGGCTGCCAGCCCTGCCGCCAGTCCTTCTGCGAGTGCTGCCCCCGCGACCAGTTCCGCCTTTAAAGATGACAAGGAAAAGGTCAGTTACAGTATCGGCGTAGACATCGGTCGGACACTTCAACGACTTCAATTGGACCTGAATCAAGGAACGCTCACCCAGGGCATCACCGATGTGCTCAGCAACAAGCCAATTGCGATGAGCGACCAAGAGCTCCAGGCGACTCTTCAGGCTTTCCAAAAGCAGCTGATGGAAAAGCAGCAGGCCGCGATGAGTAAGAAGCAGCAGGAGATGAAAACCGTCGCAGAAAAGAACAAAGCAGACGGCAAGAAGTTCCTTGACGAGAACAGCAAGAAGGAGGGCGTAAAAACAACTGCAAGCGGACTGCAGTATAGGGTTATTAAGGAAGGGACGGGAGAAAAGCCAAAGGACTCGGATTTTGTGGAGACAGATTATCGAGGCACTACCATCGACGGAAAAGAGTTCGACAGCTCAGCCAAGAATGGCGGGCCGGTGAGTTTTCCGGTTAACGGGGTTATTAAAGGATGGTCCGAGGCCCTTAAGCTGATGCCGGTCGGTTCGAAGTGGCAACTCTTTATCCCCTCGGATCTAGCGTACGGTGACGAAGGAGCCGGGGAAGATATCGCTCCAGGATCTACTTTAGTGTTTGACGTAGAGCTCCTCAATATCAAGAAAGATAACGGTAAGTCCGGAGCTGCAACCGACCAAGGCGCGGGCGCGGCTACTCAAACAAAGAGTGCCGATAAGAAAGCCGGCGATGCGAAGGCAAGCTCTAAGCCGAGCGCATCGACGTCCAAGCCCCAATAGCCGCGCGCCTTCAGCGCGGCAGTTAACCGTCAACCGTGCACCGTCGACGGTCGACCGTCTATAGTTCCGTTCGCCGGTTAGCGCCTGATGGGTCATCATCGCTATGGTCGCCCAGGACGCGAAACGCGAAACGCCAGCGGTCGACCGAAGACGGTTAACCCCGAAGGCTTTCGGGCTGAAAGCGCGGTCTAAGTGTTCCGGATATGCAGCTCTCTAAGCTGCTTGTCCTGAACTGGACTCGGCGATTCCATCATTAGATCCTGGCCACGGCTGTTTTTCGGAAAGGCAATCACGTCACGGATGTTGGGCGTTCCCGCGATCAGCATAACGAGCCGATCAACACCGAGGGCGATCCCGCCGTGTGGCGGCGCCCCGTAAGTAAAGGCCTTGAGCAGATGACCGAAGAGGCGTTGCTGCTGCTCCGGGTTAATTCCCAACACTTGAAACAACTTAGCCTGAAGATCCTGCTCATGAATCCTGATGCTCCCGCCTCCGATTTCCACACCGTTCAACACAACGTCGTATGCCTCGGCCCGCACTTTGGCCAAGTCGCCTGCCTCAAGTAGTAACCCCACATCTTCCGACTTCGGGCGGGTAAATGGATGGTGCATCGCGTTCCATTTCTGTTCGGCTGGATCGAATGCCAGGAGCGGAAAATCGGTCACCCATAGAAACCGCAGTTCTTTCCAATCTCGGACAAGGTCGAGTAGTTCGGCCACCTTTAAGCGGGTGCGGCCGAGAACAGTGCAGGCCGTTTCCCACGTGTCTGCTC
>JBKPCS010000049.1:0-21842 GCA_046727495.1 bacterium
GGTGTCGGGCGTAGAACTCCACGGCAGAAACCAAACTGACCCCATCAAAGGGTGCCAGAGCTTCCAGAGCCGCTATGGCGTCCAGGCGCTGTTTTGCGCTCAGACCGCCGCTGGCGCGTCCGAGGTTGCGGGTGAGGGTGAGCTGCATCTCGTAATAATTACGAGCTTCCAAGTGGTCCTTGAACGTGCGGACGATGCGGCCCTTGCCGGGTTTCGGGCTGACCACGCGCCAGTACTTGATGTCTTTGATGGTGACTGGGAAAATGGAAACACCTTTGACCCGCTTTAGCTTTTTCGGTGCTGGTGCTGCCGGTGAACTTGGCTGCGCGTTTTCGCTCATAAAGTGCTCGTATTTGCAGGTGTTTAAGACGTATGTTCTTGCTCAGGATTTAGGAAAAATGTGTAAGTTTTGTGTAAGTTTCTGGTACTTCCCCTGGTGAATTGACGCTTCTAACGAGCGTCTGACGATTTCGCCCGTCCTCTCAAAGGGTCTCTGATCGATCAGCCTGCTCTACCAGCGGTATGCAAACTATTTCTATTTTACCTCCTCCCGATTCTCCGATAGCCACCAAGCCGGACATTCTGTCGCCTAAAAACAACAGTTGCGACAGATTGCCTCCGCGCGTAACACCCCACTTCACCAGTAATGATCATCATCACCCGTCCTGATGCGACCGAAGAACAGATCGAGCGTATCGTCGCTCGAATCCGGTTCTGGGGATTGAAGGCAGAAGTTAGCCGTGGCGCGATGCGGGTCGTCATTGGCGTGATCGGCCCTGAAGACAAAATCCGCGAAAAGCCGTTAGGCGCGTTTCCCGGCGTCGAATCGGTAACCCCGGTCTTAAAGCCATATAAGCTGGTTGCATACGAATTTCGCGGCACGGCTTCTCAGGTCAAAATTGGTGGGATTGGAGTCGGCGGAAAAGAGCTGGTACTGATGGCCGGGCCCTGTTCGGTTGAAAGCGAGGACCAGATCACCACCATCGCTCGTGCGGTTCGAGAGGCAGGAGCAAAGATCCTTCGGGGAGGCGCGTTCAAACCGAGAACTTCTCCCTACAGTTTCCAAGGACTGGGCAAACTCGGCCTGCAGCTTTTGGCGACCGCTCGGAAACAAACTGGAATGCCGATTATTACCGAGGTGATGGATACGAAGGATCTCGAGCTTGTCGCCGAATACGCCGACTGCTTGCAAATCGGTGCAAGAAACATGCAAAACTTTTCGCTCTTGCGTGAGGTGGGTCGGTTGAATGTGCCGGTGATGTTGAAAAGGGGTATGTCAGCGACGATCAAAGACCTTCTGATGAGCGCCGAGTACATTCTTAGCGAAGGAAATTTCAATGTGCTCCTGTGCGAACGCGGCATTCGTACATTTGAAACGATGAGTCGGAACACTCTGGATCTGAACGCAGTTCCAATTCTGAAATCGGAGACGCATTTGCCGATTGTGGTTGATCCGACACATGGAATCGGTATCCGGCAGCATATCCCTTCAATGGCGCTCGCCGCGGTTGCGGCCGGCGCGGATTCCATCATGATGGAAGTGCACAACGCGCCAGAGCAAGCAAAGAGCGATGGTGAACAATCGCTGCTTCCGAATGACTTTAAGGATGTGGTTGAGCGGATCAGGGCTGTGGCAAAGGCTGTCGGACGGGAGATGTGATGAGGAGGTTACCATGCGTTCTACGTCGAGCTGGAAGCTCAACCCATGGTCAATCCGGAGGATTGCGCCCAAGCTTTCAGCTTGACCGTGGGTTGACCTTCCAAGTCGACTTTTTGGTGATCGCTCTCGCGGTTTTGCTTGGCACGTTCTCGGCCAAGGCTCAGCCCCGCAACTTCACTACTGCTTTAGACCAGGCCGCGAAATCATTTAACGCAGGCAAATTCGATGAAGCAGAAAAACAGATAAACGCAGCGGAAAAAATAAGCCCAAAAAATCCTGAAGTCCCCAATCTGCGAGGCGCAATTTTTCTTAAACAAAAGAAGTACGCTGAGGCTCAGCAGCAGTTTAATCAGTCCCTTTCACTCGATCCGAAATTCGATCCCGCGCGACTGAATCTGGCAGAGCTGGAACTGCTGCGCGGTAACTATACTGTGGCCGAACAACAATTTTCCGATTTGCAGAAGACCGATCCGGACTCGGAGGTCTTGCAGTTCAAGATCATCCTTTGCGCCGTCCTTGCCGGGGAAGATCGAAAAGCAAACGATTTAGTCAGTGCAATGAATTTCCCTGGCAAAACGCCCGCCTACTATTACGCACGAGCGGCGATGGCCTTGAAGCGAGGCGACAAAGCGAACGCGAACACTTACTTCACCAATCTCAAAAAATACTATACAGAAGGCGAGTGTGCCTATTTCGTGCAATCGCTCAAGGATGTCGGGCTATTGGTGAAGGAGGCAAAACAATGAAACCGAAATCTCGTCGCGCGCCAGCCCCGGCCAAATTGGAAGAACGCCTCAACCAGATCATCGAAGGGCTTCGCAACACATATCCCGACGCTCATTGCGAACTCGATTTTCAGACACCCTTTCAACTGATCGTTGCAACTATCCTTTCGGCTCAATGCACTGATAAACGGGTCAATATTGTGACGCGTGACCTGTTCAAAAAATATCGGAGCCCGGCGGACCTGGCCAAAGCGAATCCGGAAGAGCTTGAACAGGAGATCAAATCGACCGGGTTTTATCGAAACAAAGCGAAAAACATCCGGGACATGGCAAAAGATCTGGTCGAGAAATATGGCGGCAAGGTGCCAAATTCGATGGCGGAACTGACCGGATTGGCGGGCGTCGGGCGCAAGACCGCCAACGTTGTCTTAGGAAACGCGTTTGGAATCAATGAGGGCATCGTCGTTGACACGCACGTGCTGCGACTGACCAAGCGGCTAAAGCTCTCGTCCCATACCGAACCGGAAAAGATTGAGCAAGACCTGATGAACCTTGTGCCGCAGTCGCAGTGGACCAACTTCAGTCATTGGTTGATCTGGCACGGCCGGCGCCGATGTTACGCCCGCAGCCCCGATTGCCCGGGCTGTGAGATCGGAGCGCTTTGTCCGAGCCGGGGGAAAGCAAGGTAGGCGAGCATCTCGACGAGATCTCGCGGCGAGCACCCACGAAAGGTTGCTCCTGGAGGTCGGAGCTAGAAGCTGGACCTATGGTAAAGCGGTATGCTCCAGGCTATTGTCTAACGGCGATTTTTGGAAAGGGATGCGCGCTCAGAGCGTTCCGGAGTTTTATCCTCTCGGTTTTCAGCGCTACCAGGAACGGTTGAATCTGTTCACCATATGCGCGGCGGCTGATGCCGAACAGAAGCACGCCGGTGTGACCTGATTTATCAGTGAAAGTCTTGTAACGGTAAGCATTCCATTCAACGAAGCTGGGACCGGAGCCCTCGCTCTGAAGGAAATCAATCAGATATTCATCTTTGCCGGCGGCACTTTGAAATACCTCATGATGAACCAGTGGATCGGTTTTTCCCCGTTCCTCTATGATTCTCACCAATGCACCCAAAACTTCTTTGGCCGACTTGTTTCCAGTAACTACCTGAAGTGTTAGCATGTTACTGTAATGCTCTGGGGTTTCGCCCTTTGGCGTATACTCCTGCACGTAGAAGTTGTCTTTTGGATGGGAGGACCAGGCTAAATCGTAAGTTAACTGGTTTACATTGATGGGTCCCGGCACGCTCAGATAATCTGTGGCGCCGTCCGCACCGGATACGGAAACGCTCAAGAGAGCCGGCGCCAGCAGTAAGAGTAATGTCGTCTTGTTAATTTTCGTAGAGGGTGTTTCGCGGTCTGAATCCAGTTTTTCAGTTTTCCCTTGCGAAAGCGAGATCGTTCTCATGGAGTCCGCGGCGTCCGACGCCCTGGAAGATTTTCTAGTTGCGGCAGGCTCTCTCAGGGTCTCTATGATAGCTAATCTGCCTCCTCTATGAGCTCACGACCACTTGAAGGAAAAACCGGCGTTGTCTTTGGTGTTGCAAACAAACGCAGTATCGCCTGGGCAATTGCACAAGCCTGGGCGGCTGCTGGTGCTAAACTGATCTTCAATTATCAGGGTGAACGGATTAAAGAAAACGTCGAAGACCTGGTTTCAACTTTCGGCTCCGATGTCCCGCTTTATCCCTGTGACGTCGCAGTAGACGAAGAGATCTCCGTTTTCTTTCAGCGAGTCAAAGAGCACACCAACCGCATCGATCTGATGCTTCATTCCGTTGCGTTCGCGCCGCGGGAAGCATTGGAGGGAGATTTTCTCAGCACGTCGCGCGATGCCTTTCTGATGGCACACAACATCAGCGCCTATTCCCTGGTCGGGCTGACCCGGGAAGCGGCTCCATTTATGACGGACGGAGGAAGCATCATCGCGATGACCTATTACGGCGCCGAAAAGGTTGTTCCGCACTATAACGTTATGGGCGTTGCGAAGGCGAGTTTGGAGGCGACTACTCGTTATCTTGCCTACGATCTAGGCCCGAAGAAAATTCGGGTTAATTGTATCAGCGCCGGGCCGGTGCAAACCCTGGCGGCACGCGGTATTTCAGGCTTTACCGCTATGCTCAAACATTACCAGGAACATGCGCCGCTGAAACGAAGCTGCGACCCGACTGAGCTCGGGCAGACCGGCGTGTTCCTGGCAAGCGACGGCGCTGCAGCGATTACCGGCCAGGTCATCTATGTCGACGGCGGGTATCAAATTATGGGCATGTAGGATCGCGCGGGCGCGATCCTGAAAGTCGCGCTCCGCGCGACAATGAAAATTGTGCTATTGGTTCCATTAGTCCTATAGGTCCTATCGACATGGATCTCTACGCCGATCTTAGTGCTCTCTTGGGTGACGGCATCGTTTCCAGGCAACCGGAAACGCTGCGTGAAAACAGCGGCGACAAATGGTTCGCCAGCCACCTGCCGGACGTAGTGGTTCGGCCGGCAACGAACAAACAGGTTTCGCAACTTCTACGTTTCGCAAACGAGCACAAGATCCCCGTCACTCCACGAGGGGCGGGGTACGGATATGTCGGTGGCTGCGTGCCTCAACTTGGAGGCATCGCACTTTCAATGGCTGGCATGAACCGGATCAAAGAGATTGCCGTTGCGGATGGAGTTGCTGTGGTTGAGCCGGGCGTTATAACTGCTGATATCCAGGAGGCGGTGAAAGCCCATCGGTTGTTTTATCCGCCTGATCCCGCGAGCCTGAAGAACAGTTCTATAGGCGGCAATATTGCAACGAATGCCGGCGGCCCCCGGTGTCTGAAATACGGCGTGACCCGGCACTACGTTCTCGGTTTGGAAGTCGTTCTAGCCAGTGGCTCGATCGTTCGCGTTGGTGGGCGAACCCACAAAAATAAGACCGGGTTCGATCTGGTCGGTCTGTTTGTCGGTTCAGAGGGAATGCTTGGAGTGGTCACTGAGGTAACGCTTCGACTTCTGCCGTTGCCTCCGGCGCGAGGATCGATATCGGCCAGCTTCCGTTCAATCGAGGATGCTGCTGCTGCGGTGCAGCAGGTCCTTGCCCATGGATTTCTTCCGTCTGCGTTAGAAATCGCCGATCGGTTTACCTTGGAAGCGGCAAGGCACCACCTTTTGCATCGAATCATTCCGGAAGGCGAAGCCCATTTGCTGATCGATCTGGATGGGCAAGAAAACTCCGTTCGATCAGAGATCGATGCATTGTCTAGTCTGGTCGGATCGCTTGGTGCGCTAACCCTGGAAACGGCTCTGGGAGAAGAAGCATGCGAAAAGCTGTGGGATCTCCGGCGAGAGTTTTCTGAATCGTTAAAAGCGACTGGTCTGACCAAACTAAACCAGGACGTCACGGTGCCGCGCGGGAAACTGGTCGACTTGGTGCGATTCGCCGCTGGGCTTCAAGAAAAATACGGATTTCCGGT
The DNA here is from genome assembly GCA_046727495.1 of bacterium. Classification (GTDB taxonomy): domain Bacteria; phylum Verrucomicrobiota; class Verrucomicrobiia; order Chthoniobacterales; family JAFAMB01; genus JBKPBY01. The sequence goes on from JBKPCS010000049.1 coordinate 5,882, forward strand.
AGCCTGCTTCGGCCACGCCGGTGACGGGAACATTCACGTGAATGTGATGGTCGCCAACCCGGCGGAAGCAACGGAAAAAATGGATCGGGCGTTGGACGACCTATTTGAATATGTGATCGCGGCGAGTGGAGCGATTACCGGCGAGCACGGAATCGGATTGGCAAAGAAACGTTGGTGGCCTAAAGCGGTTTCTGCTGAGAACTTGGCACTGCATCAGGCGGTGAAACACGCTCTCGATCCAAACGGTATATTGAATCCAGGTAAGTTTTTATGACGCCTGCGCGGGCCAAGCCCCGGCGCTCAAAATCCCGAAACTAAAAAACCGGAACCTGAAACTCGGAACCTCCACCCATGCCAAAATTCGGAATTCACGCATTCACATTGAACGGAGAATGGAACAACAAGATTGCACCTGCTGTCATCGAGCAGGCCGGCGAACTTGGATTTGATTTTATCGAAATCCCGCTTTTGCGGCCGGATGAATTCGATTCTTCAATCGTCAAAAAAGCATTGGAAAACGCCAGAATCGAAGGGGTCGCTTCGCTCTGTTTACCAAAGGATGCACACCTCCCGTTCAATCCGTCTGGTGCATTAGAGTTTTTAAAAAAGGCGGTTGATCGTGTCGCGGAGTTTGGCGGAAAACAACTATTAGGCTGCATTTATTGCAACCTCGGAACACTCACAAAAGCGGCTCCGACGGCTGAAGAGCATCAGAAGATTGTTGATGTCCTACGTGAGCTGCGAGCATACGCGGGCGGCAAAGGTATTACACTCGGAATTGAGCCGGTCAATAGATACGAGACCTATCTGGTTAATACTGGGGATCAGGCAGCGGACCTGATCAAGCGAATCGGTGGCGATGATATGGTGATCCACTTCGATACCTATCATATGAATATCGAGGAAGAGGGTTTCAGCTCCGCCCTGCGCGCCGCGGGAAATCGCGCCGGCTACATCCATATGTCGGAAAGCCATCGTGGTCTACCCGGCGAAGGAACTGTGGATTGGGACGATGTTTTTAGTGGGCTCAAAGAAATTGACTACCAAGGACCGCTCGTGTTGGAGGCTTTTGCCGCGATCAATCCGGATCTGATTGGAGCGACCTGTCTGTGGCGGCCGACTAAATACACCCCCATCGAGCTGGCAACGCGCGGACTGCAATTCTTGAAAGATCACTCCGAAAAATATGGACTTGGAGAAAAGGCGCTGTAGGGCTGCAGGACTTCGCCAAGCTCAGCCTTCTTAGTCCTTTTTGCCAACTTTAAGGCCCTCTGTTCGATTCTTCTCTTGTCATGGCGGGTGACGACAGTTCAACCAGCGCGCTGCTCGGGATCGACCTTGGCACGTCGAGTGTTAAGGTCGTGATCATAACGTTTGACGGTTCTGTCCGTGGAATCGGCACACAAGAATACCCGATTCAAACGCCTGAACCCGGTTACGCCGAGCAAGATCCGGAGGCTTGGTGGCAGGCCACCGTCCTGGCGACTCGTGAGGCTTTGCAAAAGGCGAACAATCCAGAAATTCTCGGCATCGGGTTTTCCGGACAAATGCATGGCACCGTTCTGCTGGACAAGAATCAGAAACCGTTACGACCCGCTATTATCTGGCCGGATCAACGCAGCGCCGATCTCATTCCGGAGATCGAACAGACTGTGGGAAGAAAACTGTTGGCTGAGACGTGTGGTACTGCGCCGGCAGCTGGATTTCTTGTATCATCTCTGTTCTGGCTGAAGAAAGCGACGCCCAAACTGCTCGACCAGGCAGCTTCGGTGATGCTTCCGAAAGATTACGTACGACTCAAACTCACCGGGGAAGTATTTACCGACGATACCGATGGAGCAGGTAGCGGCCTTTTCGATGTTCAAAAACGAGACTGGGCGGACGCGGTTATCCAGCGGCTCGGATTACCTCGCGAGATTTTTCCAACGAGCAGGCTATCGACCGATATTGTCGGAAACCTGCGTTCGGAACCTGCTGCAGAGCTTGGCTTGAAAGCCGGGGTTCCTGTAGCTGCAGGATGCGCGGATCAGCCGGCACAAGCCGTGGCAAACGGGTTAATCGATCCGCCGCGCGGCTCGGTTACAGTCGGGACCGGCGGCCAGATCTTTTTGCCGCTCTCAAAGCCGCTGTTAGATCCGCAACTGCGAATCCATACGTTTTGTCACGTTCCGAAATCCCGCTGGTATCTTCTCGGAGCTATGCTTTCTGCCGGAATGGCCGTTCGATGGCTGCGTGATGCCATTGGCCTTGGTCACGCCAGCTATCAGGAACTAGATCGGTTAGCGGCCGCAATACCGCCCGGCAGCGAAGGTCTTCTGTTTCTGCCGTATCTGGTTGGGGAACGATCGCCATTGATGGATCCTCAAGCGAAAGGGGCATTCGTTGGGTTAACACTTCGTCACACGACCGGCCATCTGGTGCGCTCGGTCTTGGAAGGGGTTGCCTTCGCGCTCCGTCACATTCTCGACACGATGGTGGAATTTGGCGCCGACGTCAGAGCGCTGGACGCGTCTGGTACAGGCTTAGACAGCGTGCTATGGAGACAAATCATTTCCGATGTCTTGAATAAAAACATCTTTCAAGGGTCAGATGCGCACTCCGGAGAACGCGCTGGAATGGGCGCTGCATTTGTCGCCGGAGTTGGAACGGGGGAGTTTTGCGATTTTGAACAGGTTAGGGCATTGGCTCCTGAGTTCTCTAGCGCCACCCGACCACGGCCACAGATCGCCGAGCGGTATGAGGCCTTCTACGCTCGGTATAAAGAGCTGTATCCAAATCTGAAGCCGGCGTTTCATGCCAAGTGACGTGTAGGGCGGCAGGCCCGGCCGCCGACACCCAAAGTTTGCTATCACGCTTTTCGAACGGGTGCGATGGGGCCTGAGTGTCTAACGTTGGGCATTGGCGGCACGGCCTGCCGCCCTACAGCGTCGGCTTGCCCAGAAAGGTCGTTGCTAATGGTTTTTCGTCGATTTCTTCTCCTGACCTTTGCACAAAAAATGCGGTCGCCATGGGACGCGAACTCACAACCCTCACAAGCTTCCCGTTAACAAAATGCAACGCCGCGTCGTCGTCGACTCCGTAGCCGCTTTTCAATCTTCCTTGTTTAATCAATTCTTGATACGTCGGCCGGCGTAGCGGTTCGCCGTCGTAGTGGGGACAATTGCTGCCCGAAAGAAAGCCAAGACACTTGATTGCCCGCAGATCCGTTTTCGAGAATGAATCGGTGACGCCCTCTTCAAACCAGCATATTGACCCGGCGCTGATACCGCTCAAAAGGGTACCGGCTTCGCCGGCTTCGTAGAAAATTCTGTCTAATCCCCATTCGCGCCAGAGTGCCAACAGGTTGCGAGTGTTCCCTCCGCCAACGTAGATGACGTCTTGCTCCATCACCAGCGTGCGAAGGTCTGTTACCGGTGGCTCAAACAAAGAAAGATGGATTGGGAAACATTCAAATTTCGCAAATGCAGAGTAGAATTTATCCAGGTAGCTTTGTGCATCGCCACTCGCCGTTGGCACGAAGCAAACTTTTGGCGGCTGGCGTCTAGCCAAGGATAGGACGTAGAGATCCAATAAAGGATTCTCCGGCTCCATAGAGAAACCGCCTCCTCCCATTGCGATTATCTGCATCTTGATCGATCCATTGTAGCCGCTTTCTTACCCGTGATGTTTTCTTTTTGATTGATGAAGGCTGATAAACGCCTGCAGTTGAGACGGCGTCAGCACAGCTTTGAGCTCCTCAATTTCTTCCTTAGGGACTTGTCTCCTCGCTCCTCTGCTGTTCGTCTGAGGCTGCCCTTTATCTTCACCGTTTTGCTCGCTGGGCGCGCCGCTTGTCACTGCTTGTTTGGAACCGCGACGGCCTCTTCTGCCGCTGCCGCCCTGTGCTCCCGCGTTATTCCCTGCAATTCCAGTATCGCGATATTTAACGACAATATCGTCGAACTGATCTTTTTGAGCTGGTGTGATCGCCAACTGCTTCTCAAGGTTGGTCAGCTCAGGATCATCATAATGAACAACAACCGGATCGATCGCGAGGGCGGACAGCCCAGTCCCGAGCCAAATGGAAGCAAAAAATAGCTTGGTCATGGCCCGGCAGACGGACCTAGCGGCAGCTGGTTACGGAAAAGCGCCTGCCCTCCTTGTCTACCCTCCGGTCGGCAACAAACGGTCATGCTTCTTCAACAGTTCGCGGACTCGGTCATGTGGAAGAGCATCGACCTTATGATTATCGCGGCCGGTCATTGATTGGTTCGAAACCAGCGCGTTAATCACGGCCTCTTCAACCGCTTGCACCGTAGCTTCAAACAATGGGTCAAGCTTTTCGTTCGAGAGCGTTTGAACCGAGTGTACGGCGGTTCCCGGGTATTCGGCGCCTGGATTTGCGGTGGAAAACGCGATGAAAAGGTCACCTGAACTATCTCCCGAAATGTGTCCGGTACGCGCGAGCCCAAGGCTAACGCGCCGTGCTATCCGCTTGAGCTGGGTTGGTAGCAAAGGCGCGTCCGTTGCCACAACTACGAGCGCCGAGCCGGCGTCATGGCTCAAAAATTCGTTCTCCAGAATTTCGCGGCCCATAGGTACGCCTGCAATCGTCAGTTGCGGGCGTCGTCCGAAATTCGCTTGGATGAGTACCCCGACCGTGTACCCACCATTTTTTGGGTTAATCACCCGTGACGCGGTTCCGGTCCCCCCTTTGAATTCGTAACAGACCATTCCGGTCCCTCCGCCAACGCTCCCTTCGGCGATCGGGCCAGCTTTCGCACTATCAAGCGCATGAAAGACATGTTCCGGCTTCACGTGGAACCCGTTCACGTCGTTCAGCCAGCCGTCCCAGGTTTCACCTACAACCGGTAAGCTCCAGGAAAAACCTTCCGGATCCGGCTTGCCATGGGCCAGATGCCAGGCAATTACAGCATCCCTGGCGACGCCGACGCTGTGCGTATTAGTGAGAATGATCGGTCCTTCGAGAAAGCCGCTGTCCTCGATCCATGCCGTACCCGTGAGTTCGCCATTACCGTTCAGGCTGAAAAAACCGCCGTAAACTGCGTCATCGAGAGAGCCGTGGCCGCGGGGCAGGATCGCCGTGACACCGGTGCGTACTGGACCTTTCCCGACCACCAGCGGGCCGTCTCCGCTGATTAATGTCGTGTACCCAACCTCGACGCCAGTTACATCGGTGATTGCATTCAGTGGGCCTGGCGTCCCGTCGAAGGGGATCCCAAGCGCTCGGGCGCGCGGCTTGTCTACGGCTGAAAGCTGGAATGATGCAGCAAGAAAAATCGGAAGCAGGGAGGCGCGAAAGAATTGGCTGCTCATTCGAGGCGATGTCACAGAATTAACTAACAGAGTCGACGACTGGGCGTGTCTAGATTATTTTTCTGAAATGCCCACGATCATCCTATACATCGGACAGTTCGTGATCTATGCGCTGGTCGCAATTGCTGTTGGCCTCGTCGAATATGGCCTGAACAGGCGGAAAGGACGAAAATAAGCGCGGCGAAGCAGCGCTCCGCCTAAAACGAGAACCCGATCCCCGCATCGATCGTATACTCGTAGCCATCATCTCTGCCGACGACAGCATCCGCTGCGATCCTGGCCGAGATAGATTCGGAGAACCTGGCGTTGATGCCGCCCCCGATCCGGCCGTAGTCCTGCGAGCTATCCTGAACTGTTGTATTGATCTGAAGCGCTCGCTGACTGGTGAACCGGGAAACCAGAGTGTTACCGTCTCCGAGGAACTCGCGCTCATATTGTGCGTAAACAAAAGGCTGGAGTCTGATCCCGCCCATTTTGATGTCGTAACCGATTTGAAGTCCGGCGGCGCCATACAGGTCCTGAACCGAACGATGATTCACTGCCTGGGTCAGCACAGGGTCACCGGTCTCTGAGTAGCCATCCACATCAACGTTTACAAAGGTCAGACTGGCAATCGGGCCAACCGATAGATTGCCGAAATTCCAGAAATAACCGCCCTTAGCCCCGACCTCTGCCGTCCAGCCGCTAGGTTCACCACGGAGCGTGTCGTGCAGAACGCCGGGCCGCTTCGCGTCATAATCATCGTACCCATATGCGGCTATTGCACCGATAAACCAATTTGGTCCGTGAAAATTCAGAAAGCCGCCTACCTGATACGCATCGACTGACACGTGCCCCTGGTTCGAGTTCAGGTCAGCCTTGTTATAACCGTAACCGAACAGCAGTCCCGCTGTAATTCTGTCGTTGAACCGATATTGAGCGCCAAGGGCGACGTTTCCGGTGTAGTAATCAAAGCCAACAGAATTGTGGCGGTCGTCGCGCTGGCCTTGTCTATAGTCGGCTAACAAGAAGATTTCGAAGCGTTTGTCCGGAGCTGCGATAACATTCGGCGGTGTTACGACACTTTTCTTGCCTACCATGCCTTTCCCTTCCACCGGTGCGGCAGCCGGCTCGGTGGCTGGGGGCGCATAAGGTCCCATCTGCGTATATATCAGGTCGGCAAATGCACTGGAGCCATAAGCCATAAGCTGTGTCTGGCTGGCCAGTGTCGTTGGCGCTTCAACCATGTTCGCGATGTATCTCGCGAGAAGCAAATGACCGGCTGTTGTCGGATGAACATTATCCCAGAAAAGATAAGTATTTTGCACCTGCTCCGGAGCGAAGGCTAACCCGCTACTGATCGCGGCATCAGTCACGTTGCTGAATCCAAATTTCGCGGGATTAGCCAAGATTTCTTTGAAAGCCAGATTGGCGTCGAAAAGGAAGATGTTTGCACCCGTCAACGCGTGAATGCGCGCTAGATTCGCTTCTAACATCTGGTTGTGCGCGTCCGTTAGCTGGCTCGCCGCTGCCGATAGGACAGGGTTACGATTGAAGCCAGGCGTTTTCCCGAGGTCAGGTAGATTGAGGAAAACCATTTGCCTGGCGCCAAGCGCCGCGAATCGTTCCGCAGCAGTTGCAAGATTCGCTGTGGCTTGTGCCACGGCGAGCGCGCCGGCAGTCTGCAGTTGCGACAGCGGCAGGGTGCCGGCCTGAATCTGCGAGGCGAGATCGAAATAATCGTTAGCGCCCGCCCAGTTGACCACAAGATCACGCGACCCGAAACGCCTGCCGAGTGCAGTGAAAATGTCGATCTCAGTGGAAAGGCCCGGGAGAAGCGGATTACCAAAGTTCTTCGAGCCGGTTTCTGCGCCTCCTACAGCAAGGTCATAGCCTGTGCCATAAGTCGTTCCAACGCTTGCGTTCAGATGGAGCAGGCTCGGAAGATTCTCGACAAAGGTTGGACCGTTACTGAAGCGATTGTGGAAATAGGGAGGTGAGGGAGGCTGATTCAGTCCTGTAATCTTCGGGATGTTTCCATTGTCAACCAAGCTGTCCCCAAAGCCGAAAAGCGAAGCGGCGTTGGATGTACCGATCAGGGAGAGGCCGAGGAAGGCCAGAAGGCACAGAGGGAGTTTTCTCGTCATGATGTCCTGGGAGGGGTGGGGAGGTGGACCTATTGTTCCTATGGCTGTTCTAGCATTGGTGACTCCGGGTTGTGAAGCGTCTTGTGAGGATGCGCAGAAGGGAGGCGATTGAGGTGGGATCATCTTAACCCGGGACATCGCTACGCCACATCGTCGGTAGGGCGTCGGTAGGGCTGAGCTTTATCCGGCGGCGGCTGGACTCGTGCGTGTGGCAGCCCCACGAGGCTGGCCCTACCGCCTATCCGTTTGCGCTAGTGCCCCACGAGATACCGGTGCGCAATCATTGCCGGGTCAGCCGTCGGGATATCAAATGCTTTGTTCAGTGCGGTCCGATAGGCCGCCAGCAAGTGGTAGGATGGCGGGAATAAAGGCGAGGGAATGGAGCTGAGGTCAAACCAGTCCCATGCAGCAAATATCCGGGGTTCCAGATTAGTGCGTTCTCCACTGTTCGAATGACTGACCACGCCGAAGGTAATGAAATGGTAGTTTTCTTCCTGTTCAATGAACTCGTAGACGATGAAGACCTGCAGCTCGTCAGCTACCAGGCCTGTTTCCTCGGCCAGTTCTCTTTGACCGCAGCGCAAAACCGACTCGAACGGATCGACCTTGCCGCCTGGTAACGACCATATGTTTCCACCCTTGTAGCGGCGCAACCCCATCGCAATTTTTCCATCCCGCTCAGCTAGTACTCCTACTCCGAGCTTTGGCAGCGGGCGAACAACGCTCCCAACTTCGGCTTGTGGCACAATAAACCTTCATCCAGGAACGGCCGCACGAGCAATAGTTTTCTCAAACGGAGCGGACAATCCCGTCCAGGCGGCGACGTATTGCGGAACTGGCGCCGGCCTATATGTCCGGCCTTTCCCAGAGCTTTTCCTTCAAGGCGGACAGTGCCGCTGCTGTTTCCGCCTGCTTTTTGCTGGAGCCTTCGCCTGAGCCAAGCACCATCCCACTCCAAATTACTTTGGCCACGAAGATCTTTTGATGTTCCGGCCCGGTCTGTGAAATGATTTCATAGCCTGGGCTTTTGGGCGATATCGCTTGAAGAGTTTCTTGAAGCTGCCCTTTTGGATTCACTTCAAGTGGCTGATGGGTCAATCGCAAGATATCGTCGTGGGCTTCGTCGAGGATAAAGCGTCGTACCACCTCGAGGTTGCTATCGAGATAGATCGCACCGATTAAAGCTTCAAAAGCATCCGCCAGAATCGAGGCGCGTTGCCGGCCTCCGCTCGCCTCTTCTCCGCGCCCCATCATCAAGTACGTGCCTAGCCCGATGTTGATGGCGTGCACCTTAAGCCCATCTCGCGAGACCAGCCTTGATCGGAGCTTTGTCAGTTGACCTTCGCTGAAATGCGGAAAGAGCCGATACAGATGCTCTGTTACCACCAGCTGCAAAACTGCGTCACCTAAAAACTCTAATCTCTGATTATCGAAATGATGCCGTTGCGTCTCGTGGCCGAGGCTCGGATGAGTCAGAGCCTCGGCCAAGAGAAGCGGATTTCGAAATTTGTATCCTATCCGTTGCTCTAAGGGATTCACTATGTTGTAAACAATTCACCTGTGTAAGAGATTTCCTCGCTTCAAGGATTCGTGTTATGCAGGGGCCTATTGTGCGCTCAATTTTGCTTCCGACGCGTCGAAACCAAACAAATGGCGCTCCTTGATAATTGACGCTACCCGGTCTGGAACCATTTTTTCCCAGCCAGCCTCTTGTTTCTGGATTCTTTGTAGGACATCTCGAGAAAAAATGTCCATGACGTTTGGATCAAAGCCAACGATTGGCGCGATGTAATGATTTTCTAAAAGATGCGCATACAGATTTCGTAGATTTATCGTCACTTGCAGATTTTGCGCATTGATCCAAACATCGGTTCCAAGCGGGTGACCGGTTGAGCCTAAACTTGGAGCCGGACAAGCATCGTTGGCCATGCAATAGCGGTCATACGCGCTCTTTCGCATCGGATAGATATAAAGTTTGATCGCGTATTTAAACAACCGCCCAAACGACTCGAGGATCCCGCCGTCGAGGTCGTCGTAGTATTTCTCGTTAAAAATCTCGAGCAGATTATTGATTCCCATTGCCACCCCGATCATCTGCTTCGTGTAGCGGCGAAAATACGTCGTCAGCCGATAGAATTCGCGATAGTTCGAAATCAGGACGTTATTCCCGATTCCGGCCAAAGTATCGACTCGATCCAAGAAGTCTTTGTGGTCGATGTTCCCGGAGGCGAGGAGATTGGCCATCGTAATTTCCATCAGCACGACGACATCGACTCCTTTCAGCGACGGCTCCTGCAGAAACTGCGCAAGAGCGCACCGGAGCATATCTTCGTTAATCAACGTTACTGGCCGGAAACTCCCGCGCTCGACCAGAATTGATTTTTTGTAAAGCGCTTCCGAGGGCTGCAAAACTTCGCCTTTCGGCCCGAACATCACTGCGTTGGTCAACCCGTACTCGACCAGCTTCAGGCTCATTAGCCGGTTGTCGACGTTTTTGAACAAAGGACCGGAAAAGTTGATCATATCGACCTCGACACGATCGAGGGTGAGATTGTCCGATAGCGAGCGGATAAACCGGTCCTGATCGTTGACATAGTAGAATGCGCCGTAGATCAGGTTGACGCCGATTATACCGAGTGCTTGCTGCTGCAAGACGTTCTCTTTGTCCCACATCCTGACATGCATAATGATGTCGCTGGGCGGCGTGTTTGGTTCAGCCTGATACCGAATGCCCATCCAACCATGAGCTTCGTTGGGACCCTTGTAACTTTTCGCCGCAACAGTATCTGCGAAAACGAAGAAAGCGGAACGGTCCCCTCTGGCTTCTTTCAAGCGCTCCTCGAGCAAAACGTACTCATGTTCCAGCATGAGCATCAGGCGCTCTTTTGAGACATAGCGAGCAGTTTTGCCATAGATGGCATCGCTGAACTTCATATCATACGCAGAGATCGACTTCGCAATCGTGCCCGCAGCACCTCCAGCCTGAAAAAACTGGCGAGCGACCTCTTGCCCTGCTCCGATCTCGGCAAACGTGCCGTACTTGGCATCATCAAGATTGATGGTCAGAGCCTTACGATTTGTCGTAAGGAGTTCAGAAGATTCCTTGACGGTCGAGTCCATTGTAACAAGGGGTGGGTAATAACTATGCACGAAAATGGCCGTTTGTACCAGCAGCCTGTGAGGATGTTTGCCAGGCCCCCGGAAGCCTTGATCCATCCAGATTCTTGTTGAAGCTTGAGCGCGATGCCTGCCTTCCCCGTCTCCGCGAAAAAAGCGAAGCTATTGTCCGTCCGGATGCAGGCGCTAAAGTGTTCTGAACGAGATCTTCATGAGAATTACTTCCGCGGCAGCGGAGTAGAGCTGTTTCACCTGCCGAGTGGCGTGCGGATTCGGTGCAGCCAAGCGCGAAGCCAGGCACTCAACCGATTTCTGGCCAGGAGATTGTTGTTGGATGAACTCGAGGCACGCCTACAGAACAAAACGCGCCACGAGGTTAAAGCTGAAAAGATGCGGGAAGAAAAGGGGAGGAGACCGAAGCGAAGGGCGATCGCAGAACAACTTGAGCGGCTGAGAAAAACCCTTTAGGGAGGCGGAACTCGGAACCGGAAACCTGGAGCCCGGAACCAGTCCTCACCTCAGATCATTGCCCCTTTATGTGCCTCAGCCTGTTTCAAAGCCGGCGAAAGCTTGGCGACTTTCTGTCTCATTATTTTGCCGGCCTTGAATTTTACTGTCGCACGGGGAGGAATCTTAAAACTGCTGCCAGGCTGGTTCGGATTGCGGCCGACGCGTTCTTTCGTTAGACGTACCTCGAACACACCGAAATTGCGCAGCTCGACGTCCTGTCCCTGCGCAAGATTATCGGTTATTAGGTCGAACGTCTTTTGAACAATTTGAAATACTTGGTGCTGCGCCGTCCCGGTGTCGTTACTGATTTGTACGACAATTCCCCGTTTCGTCAGGTTGGCCATTGCGACTCCTTTCAAAGCTCCAGTTCTTGTTGCCCCGAGGTAGCCAATCTCGGTCAGGTTTCACCGCGTAAGCCCCGGCGCCTGAGCCTCTTTTAAAACTATCCGCCAGAATCGGAGCGAGGCAAGGGAGATTCTCAGCTTTGTGCTTGCGGTTTCTCCCGCTTGATCTCGGTGGCAGTCCGAAAATGTGTTTTTGCGGCGGACTGCAATGCTTCAAAACCGTGCTTGTCCGCTAGCGCTTGGGCCGCTGCTTTCACCGCTGCCGAAACACCTTTTGGAAGTACGATTCCAAGTTGCTTACTCGATCGATCGAGCCATTGAACAAATTTTTCCCGCGCAAGGATCGAGGCCGCAGCGACTGCGATATCCGATTCAGCCTTGGTCCTCTGATCGATCTGGATCAGTCTGCCTTGCTTGAGCAGCGCCCTCTTGATGACGTTTTCGTTAGCGAATTTATCCGATAACGATCTTTTGCAATCCGGCTTTGCTTCCAAAAGATTTTCAATTACTCGCGCGTGTCCCCAGGCTAGTAGATCGTTGAGATTCCCAAATTTCTCGTAGAGCAAATTATATTTTTGCGGCCCGATCAGAACGACATTATAGACCAGACCCGGCGTATTCCGGATCTCCTCCGCCAAAACTCGGATCCGGTTGTCTGAGCCGATCCTCTTGCTGTCCATCACGGCGCTGTCTATCAATTGCCTGGCGATCCCTCGATCAACATAAACCCCAGCAATAACCAGCGGACCGAAGAAATCGCCTTTGCCACTTTCATCGATCCCAAAATGGGGTTCAAACATCTCCGGGTTTAGGACTTCTTCGTAGCCAAGCTTTGCTTCTTTTAGAATTTCCGGCTCCAGATGAAACCGGACGAAGTCTTCCGTATCTTTCCCTTGGACGACGACCTTCGGCCCTTTCTCGTAAACTGCTACCGAGAGTTTGTCTTTCTGTGCAAAAAAGATGGTATAAGGCCGTTCGACAAAATCGAATCCCTGGGCGGCCAACATCTCGCGCAACGCCGTTACCTGTTCCGCTGTGATCGGGACCGTATAGGAATTCACTCTCCTACAAAGGGGCGAAATTTTGTTATTTCACAAGGAATTATCCCGGTCGTGATGGATTTTGTGTCAGGTGATGCAAAATTCAGGTGGTCGTGGGAGCACTGACAAATCGATCGATTCATTTCGTAAACGCGTTATTTCGGCGCTCGCTGGTCTCATGGTTCAAACGCGATGGAAGGAAGTTGCCATGGCGTGAGACAACCGATCCGTATCGAATCCTTGTTTCGGAGCTTATGCTCCAGCAAACCCAGGTTGCCACGGTTCTGGACCGTTATGAACGGTGGTTCGATCGGTTCCCCACGGTCAATGCTTTGGCCGAAGCGCCGGAAAGTGCTGTCCTTCATGAATGGCAAGGGCTCGGATATTATCAGCGGGCCAGAAATCTTCATCGGTGCGCGCGAACTATCGTTGATCACTTTGATGGCGTTTTTCCCGCAACTGTGCGGGAGCTATCATCTTTGCCAGGCGTTGGGAGATATACCGTGGGCGCTATCATGAGCTTCGCGTTCGATCGTCCCGCGCCGATCGTTGACGCCAACGTCGCGCGGGTCCTCAGTCGTTTGATTGACTTGGAGGAGCCAATCGACAGAGGCCCGGGTAAAAAGGAGCTTTGGGACGCCGCTGCTCGCTATGCCGCTGGACCTCAACCAGGTTTGCTCAACTCGGCATTGATGGAGCTTGGCGCACTCATCTGCGTTCCGCACAGGCCTCGTTGTGTCATCTGTCCCGTGCGCGAATTTTGTCGAGCGCGTGACCCTGAATCGCTCCCGAAAAAAAGCCGGCGGCCTGCGATTGAGCGAAGAATCGAAAGATATCTGTTCATCCAACGCTCCAATCAAATTCTGGTTCGACAAAACGTTGGAAAACGCTGGCGCGGTCTTTGGTCGCTTCCCCGGCGGCTTGGCACCGAGGCTTCTGATAATTCAGCGAAACCAGTTGTAACGCTGCGGCACCCGATCACTCGATTCATGGTTCAGTTAGAAGTCTTTCGAGCCTCGCCGCCCTCTATGTTGGAAGAAGGAGAACGCTGGTGCTCCATCAACGAGTTGGATCAGCTACCGATGCCCTCTCCCCACCGGCGCGCTCTCCAACGAGCGCTGGATTTAGCGTGAGCAGCCGAGCGCACCAGCCTGCCCATGGGGTCGAAAAGGACGGATTTTGGTCCGGCGGCAAATCCTACCTTGTGACACCTCTGACCGCACGAAGCCGAACGGAAACCTTCGACCGAAGACTGAAAACGGAAAACCGCGAGCCGTAGGCTCGCGATAGGTCACGGAATCGTTACAACCTCGAGCGTTGTAAAGAGGCTGAAAATCGAGTTTATTAATGGCAGATATGCCAGAGCGTCGGAAGCACATTTATAGCAATTTCGATTCGGCCCTGAACTCTTTGAAAAACGATGCGCTCATGATGTCGAGCCTTACCGAGCGGCTTCTCGAAAACGCGATTCAAGGCGTTTTGAAGCGGGACAGCGATCTTTGCAACCTAACCATTGCTGACGATGAAGAAGTAGACGTGCTGGAAAAGCAGATAGACCGAGAAGGCATCGAGCTGATTATTCGATTTCAACCGGTTGCGTCTGATATGAGGGCCGTGATCTCCACGATGAAGCTCAGCGCAAATCTGGAACGCATCGCCGACCAATCGGTCGCAATTGCCAGGCGAGCAAAGAAACTCAATCAACGTCCTGCAGTACCGGAGACCGCTTTGATTGAGCCTCTTTATCGAGAAGCTCTTGCCATCTTTAGAGACAGCCTGCGAGCCTTTGTCGACGGTGACTCAAAGCTGGCCCTCGAACTTAAACCAAGAGACCGGTATTTGGATACGCTAAACGCGGCTCTTAACGATAAGATGATGGAACGAATGGCGGCCGATCCCGAACAGGTGCCTGCTTACTTAAACATCATTTTTATTGCCCGATCTCTGGAGCGTGTGGGCGACCATGCTACCAACATTGCTGAAGACGCTTTTTGGCAGGAGCATGCCGAAGATATCCGCCACACCTTCGGCGCCGTGAAAGAAGAACAGTAGGCGAGCAACCTATCGACGATGGGCGACGTCCGCGATCGGTAGAGTCACGATTTATCGCGACCTCGTGCGACTGCCACCTCCACGAGTCGGCCGTTACGAGCTCAGGCCGAGCCCCGAACCCGGCCAACGCCGTCTTACTTGACCGCTTCATCCCCCTCATCCAAGGTGAGGCCCGATGTTCGACTCCAAATCATCGAAGAGAGTGGCCGTTGTGACCGGGGGCGCGGGATTCCTCGGGTCCCATCTGTCTGAGCGATTGCTGGATGAGGGATTTCGCGTTATTGCGATCGATAATCTTATCACCGGCAATCCGGACAATATCGCACACCTCGCGGGGAATCCCGATTTCCGGTTTATCCGCCACAATGTTTCAGAGTTTATTTTTGTGCCGGGAAGCATTGATTTTGTATTTCACTTTGCCTCGCCGGCCAGCCCGATTGACTACTTGGAGCACCCGATCCCAACTTTGAAGGTCGGTGCATTGGGTACCCATAACACGCTTGGCTTGGCCAAGGATAAGGGCGCGAAATTCTTGCTGGCGTCGACATCAGAATGCTACGGCGACCCGTTGGTTCATCCTCAGAGCGAAGATTATTGGGGTAATGTTAATCCGATCGGTCCGCGCGGTGTTTATGATGAGGCCAAACGATTCGCTGAGGCGATGACGATGGCTTACCATCGGTATCACGGGATGGATACCAAGATCGTCCGCATCTTTAATACCTATGGCCCCCGAATGAGGCTTCGCGATGGGCGTGTTGTCCCGGCTTTTATCAGTCAGGCGTTGAACAATGAGCCGCTCACTGTATTTGGAGACGGGAGTCAGACGCGCAGTTTCTGTTACGTATCCGACTTGATCGAAGGGATCTTCCGCCTGGCAATGAGCGAGCACCATGGCCCGGTCAATATCGGTAACCCGGTCGAAATGACGATCAAACAGTTCGCGGAAAAGATCCTTGCGATAACCGGTGCTAAAGGGGGAATTACTTACAAGGAGCTCCCGGTTGATGACCCGAAGGTACGCCAACCAGATATCACTCGCGCCCAAAAACTACTCGGTTGGGAACCAAAAGTAAGCTTCGACGAAGGCATCCTCCATACGATCGATTACTTTGCCAAAAAGCTAAAAGAGTAGGCGAGGTTTAGGGCCTGTTGCTCTGTCGGTTGCACGCCAAACGCCGAACGCCGGAACGCTCCCTCCATCCCCATGCCAGGAATCGGAATAACCGGCGGCGTTGCGACTGGTAAATCGACGGTCGCTCGTCAATTGCTTGCGGCGCTCGGAAATAGCGTGCCGGCGGATGTGTTTGACGCGGATTTTGAAGCCAGACGATTGACGGATACCGATTTAGTTGTACAAGAGAAGATTAAGTCGGCTTTCGGAGCTCAAGTTTTTGATTCTGAAGGCAATCTCGCCCGGAACCGGTTACGAGAGTTGGTGTTTCACGATGCGGCT